>NZ_JANUEW010000018.1:0-119542 GCF_024807515.1 Pseudomonas sp. BIGb0558 | reverse complement strand
TGAAACGATGCATCGCCGATGGTAGTGTGGGGTTTCCCCATGTGAGAGTAGGTCATCGTCAAGATTAAATTCCAGAACCCCTGATTGCTAACGCAGTCAGGGGTTTTGTTTTGGGCGGTCGAAAAGTTGCTCGTAGCACCATGCTTGATCTGCAGCCGCGCCCCGACAAATTTGCACAGTTATTTCTGAACCAGAACACTAGAATAGGCACCTAACCTTTTTTAGAGTCCGAGCCCTATATGCCCGACCCGGTTGATACCCTTGAGGTGTCAGACTTACCGCTGGACGAACTGGTGGCATGCCATGAGTGCGACTTGCTGATGCGCAAGCCAGAGCTTGTCCGCGGTGAAAAGGCCCAATGCCCGCGCTGCGGCTACGAGCTGTACGCTCACCGCCACAACGTCGTTGAACGAAGCCTGGCGTTAGTACTTGCCGCGCTGTTGTTGTACGTCCCCGCGAACTTTTTACCCATCATGCAGCTCAATCTACTCGGGCAGTCCTCGCAGGACACCGTATGGACTGGCGTTGTCGGCCTGTTCGACACCGGCATGCAAGGCGTCGCCGTGGTGGTGTTCCTCTGCAGCATGGGCATTCCATTGCTCAAGCTCCTGTGCCAACTGGCGGTGTTGCTAAGCATCCGCTGGAACATTGGCCGCAGCTACGGCCTGCTGTTCTACCGCATCTACCATCACCTGAAGGATTGGGGAATGCTCGAGGTCTACCTGATGGGCGTGCTGGTGGCGATCGTAAAACTGGCCGACATGGCCTCCATCACCGTTGGCTTGGGCCTGGCCTGTTTCGTGAGTCTGTTAATGGTCCAGGTGTTGCTGGAGGTGGTGATGTCGCCTCACCAGATCTGGGAAGCGCTGTCGGGAGAGGATGCTCATGCGAGCGATTGATGCGGGCATTCTGATCTGTACGGAATGTCATGAATTAAACAAACAAGACCCGGACACCGACGAGCAAACCTGCACCCGTTGCGGTGCGCTGGTGCATGCTCGCCGTCCGAACAGCATGACGCGCACCTGGGCGCTGCTGATCACCGCGGCCATCTTGTACATCCCGGCCAATCTGTTGCCGATCATGACCGTCAGCTCCCTGGGGCAGGGCGATCCGAGCACCATCATGTCTGGCGTGATCCAGTTGATGCAGCACGGCATGTATCCCATCGCGGCGGTGGTGTTTATCGCCAGCATCCTGGTACCCACCTTCAAGCTGGTGGGCATCGGCCTGCTGTTGTTCTCGGTGCAGCGTCACCAGCCACTTTCCGCGCAACAACGCATTATCATGTACCGCTTTATCGAGTTCATTGGCCGCTGGTCCATGCTGGATATATTCGTGATCGCCATCCTGGTGGCGGTCGTAAATTTTGGGCGACTTGCCAGTGTCGAGGCCAATCTCGGTGCCGTGGCGTTCGCCAGTGTGGTGATCTTGACGATGCTTGCCGCAGTAACTTTTGATCCCCGACTGATTTGGGATAACACGGAGTCGGACGACGACCATGAGTGATTTGCCTAAGGCTAAAACCCGCCCTGCTTCCAACTGGTCGGCCATTTGGGTACTGCCCCTGATTGCCCTCATCATCGGCGGCTGGTTGGGGTGGCGTGCCTACAACCAGCAAGGTATCGAGATTCAGGTTCGCTTTGAAAGCGGCGAAGGCATCCAGGCCAACAAGACCGAAGTGGTCTACAAAGGCATGCCCGTGGGCAAGGTCAAAACCCTCGCCCTGGATGACGAAGGTAACAATCGCGGGGTGATTGCCACCATCGAGATGAACAAGGACGTCGAGCAATACCTCAAGACCAACACCCGCTTCTGGCTGGTAAAGCCGAGTGTCAGCCTGGCCGGGATCACCGGCCTGGAAACCCTGGTCTCGGGTAACTACATCGCCGCCAGCCCGGGCGATGGTGAGCCGACGCGCAAGTTCAAGGCCCTGTCCGAAGAACCCCCGTTATCCGACGCCAAGCCCGGCTTGCACCTGACGATCAAAGCTGATCGCCTCGGCTCGCTGAACCGTGGAAGCCCGGTGTTCTACAAGCAGATCCAGGTCGGCCAGGTGAAAAGCTACCTGCTCTCCGAAGACCAGACCACCGTTGAGATCAAGGTCTACATCGAACCGACCTACGCCAGCCTGGTGCGCAAACACACGCGTTTCTGGAACGCCAGCGGCATCAGCATCGACGCCAACCTCTCCGGCGTAAAAGTGCGCAGCGAATCCCTGGCCAGCATCGTTGCCGGCGGTATCGCCTTCGCCACGCCAGAGAACCGCAAAGACAGCCCGCCAACCGATCCAAGCCTGCCGTTCCGCCTGTACGAAGACTTCGACGCCGCCGCCGCTGGCATCAAGGTCAAGGTCAAACTCACCGACTTCGAAGGCCTCCAGGCGGGCCGTACGCCGGTGATGTACAAAGGCATCCAGGTCGGCAGCCTGAAAACCCTGAAGATCGACCCGGACCTTTCCAGTGCCAATGCCGAGCTGACCCTCGATCCACTGGCCGAAGACTACCTGGTCCAGGACACCCAATTCTGGGTGGTCAAGCCGTCCATCTCCCTGGCCGGCATCACCGGGCTGGAAGCGTTGGTCAAAGGTAACTACATCGCGATCCGTCCCGGCGACAAAGGCAGCGCGCCACAACGGGAGTACGTCGCCCGGGCCAAGGCGCCGCCGCTGGACCTGCGCTCCCCCGGCCTGCACATGGTGCTCTTCACCGACAACCTCGGTTCCCTGGATGTCGGCAGCCCGATCCTCTATAAGCAGGTCAAGGTCGGCTCCGTGCAGAGCTACCAGTTCTCGCGCAAGAACAAACAACTGGTGATCGGCGTCCATATCGAGAAGGAATACGAAGGACTGGTCAATGGCTCGACGCGATTCTGGAATGCCAGCGGCGTGACCCTGACCGGTGGCCTGACTGGCGGTATCCAGGTGAAAAGCGAATCCCTGGCCAGCCTGATGGCGGGTGGTATTGCCTTTGAAACCCCGGAGCAGAATGTGCCGCTGAAAAAGCGCATTCCACGGTTCCGCTTGTTCCCGGATCGCGAGGCCGCCAACCAGCACGGCACGCTGGTGACCATCAAGGTAGACCGCGCCGATGGCCTGCGCCCTGGCACGCCAGTGCGCTTCAAAGGCTTGGACGTAGGCAAGATCGAAAGTGTCGACCTGAGTGCCGACATGCAATCGGTGCTGCTCAGCGCGCGCATCACCCAAGTTGCAGATCGAATCGCCCGGGCCGGGAGTCAGTTCTGGGTGGTCAAGCCTGAACTCGGGTTGATGAAAACGTCGAACCTGGAAACCCTGGTCACCGGTCAGTACATCGAGGTGCAGCCTGCGGCCAAAAACATCGGCCCACAGAAGAGCTTCGTTGCGTTGGACAAGCCGCCAGAGGCCGTTCATCAGGAGGAAGGCCTGAGCCTGGTACTCAGCGCTGCGCGCCGTGGCTCGTTGAAGGAAGGCGTTCCGGTCACTTACCGCGAAGTCACCGTAGGCAAAGTCACCGGCTACGAGCTGGGCCAGACCGCCGACCGCGTACTGATCCACATCCTGATCGAGCCCAAGTACGCGCCACTGGTGCGCAGTGGCAGCCGCTTCTGGAACACCAGCGGTTTCGGTCTCGACTTCGGCCTGTTCAAGGGTGCTACGGTGCGCACCGAATCCCTGGAAACCCTGGTCGCCGGCGGTATCGCCTTTGCTACGCCAGACGGCGAGCGCATGGGTAACGCCGCTCGGCCCCAGCAAACCTTCCCGCTGTTTGACAAGTTTGAAGACGAATGGCTGACCTGGGCACCTAAAATCCCACTCGGCAAATAGACCGAGGCGCGGCTATCGCGGGCAAGCCCGACTCCCACATTGGACCGGGTGCTTCAGAACAACCCGGTCCAATGTGGGAGCCGGGCTTGCCCGCGATGAGGCCTTCAAAAACACAAAAAATCCCAAACCATAAAAAAGGCCGCGATCCAAAAGATCGCGGCCTTTTTGCATTTCAGCGCAGCTGATTAAACCTCATCCAGCTCCGGCTCATCCGCCTGCACATTCACCGTCGCCTTCACCACATCGTGACGACGGATGTACTTCCAGTCCGCCTCATCAATGTAGATCCCGTTCGGCCCGCTGCCGCCTTCCAGGTCAATCGCCACCTGGGCGGAAACCTGCGGCTTCACGCTCGCCAGAATCGGCACGAAGCCCAATTGCAGGCTGGTCTCCAGCAACGCCGCCTGGTTCTTCTCATCGATGTCCGCGGCCTCGTCAAGGTAGTACGGCAGGCGCACACGCCCGGCCTGGTCGCGGTCCATCAAGTGCAGCAACAAGTACATGTTGGTCAGCGCCTTGATGGTCATGGTGGTGCCGTTGGAGGCGGCGCCATCGATGTCGGTATGGATGATCGGCTGGCCGTTGACCTTGGTGATCTCGAATGCCAGTTCGAACAAGTCCTTGAGGCCCAGCTGGTTATGGTTGGCCGCTACCAGCCGCGCCAGGTACTCCTTGGCTTCCTCGTTCTTGTTGTCCTGCTCGGCGCTTTGGCTCAGGTCGAACACCGACAGGGTTTCGCCTTCTTCATACTGACCGGCACTGTGGATGATCTGGTCGATATGCTTGAGGGCTTCCTTGTTCGGTGCGAGCACGATGCGAAAGCTCTGCAGGTTGGACACCTGACGCTTGTTGATCTCGCGGTTGAACAACGCCAACTGGTGCTCAAGGCTGTCGTAGTCACTGCGGATATTGCGCAAGGTGCGCGCGATATCGGTGACCGCCGCGCGCCGCGCCTTGCCCAGGGTCAGGGCTTCGTCGGTACGGTGCGCGTAAGCGTTGATCAGCAGGTGCAGGCGACGCTCCATATCGTCTTCGCTGTCGAACTTGGCCACGCCCTTGAGGCGTACCTGTGCGTACAGCGCGTCGATCTGGCCATCAGCCCGCAGCAAGCCCTGCCAGCTGTCCTGATAGTCATTGAGCAGCGGCAGCAGGTTGTCCATGGAGTCGTCGACCGGGTCCATGAACGGCGTACCAAACGGCAAGTCTGCCGGCAGCAACTGACGACGACGCAAGGCGTCATCCAGGGTGCGTTGCTTGGCTTCCATGTCGCCGATCTGGCGGCCCACCAATTGCAGCTTGGCCGACAGTTGCTGGACGCGTTCGGTAAACGCATCGCTGGAGCGTTTCAACTCGTCCTGGGCCGCTTCCATCTGCGCCAGGCTTTCCAGCTTCTCGCCTTCCTCGGCACTCAGGGTTTGTGCACGGCGGAAATCTTCCAGCGCCTTCTGTGCGTCCAATACCTGTTGGTACAGCGCTTCAGTCTGGGTCTTGCTCGCCGCGCGGTCAGAGGCCACGGCTTGTTGGGTTTTCAGTTGCTTGAGTTCTTTTTCCAGACGCTCTTTCTGGTCGCGCAACGCAGCGCGGTCGGCCAAGGCCTGCAACGCCGGCGGCTCGATGTGCGAGATATCAATGGCCAGCCCCGGTACTTCAAAGCGCTCGCCCTTGAAGCCATCGAGGATCTGCTCCAGGGATTTCACCCACAGGCCTTCGTCATCCAGCGTGATGCCATGCTCACCCAGCGGCAGGCTGAACAGCGAACTGTTGAACAGGCGCATCAGACGCTCGACATCCTGTTGCGAGAATTCTTCCCGCAGCTTGGCGTAGCTGTTGTTGTCGGCGTGGTCGAGTTGCTGCTTCACCGACTTCAGGCGTTTTTCCAGGTCCCGCAGACGCTCGTCCAGATCCTCGGCACTGAACTGACGCGACTGCGCCAAGGCACCAGCGAGTTCATCGTGGGCATCCTTGGCGGCCAGCAGTTGCTGCTCCAGCACCTTGACGTCATCCACCAGCGCGAAGCGATGCTTGAGCACCGACAGTTCACCGAGCCAACGCTGGATGCCGCTGATTTCCCGCTCCAGGCGCATCAGCTCCTGGGTGCCACCGCGCTGATCGTTCTGCAGCGAATCCTGCTCGTTGCGGTAATGCTCGGCCTGGATCGTCAGCTCTTCCTTGCGCGCACTGGCGTAGTCCGACCAAGTGCCCAGCAGCGAATCCAGCAGCGGCGACAGGCGATGCAGCTTGCCGCGCAGGATGTCCCGCTGTTTCACACCGTTGGCCAAGGCTTCGACCAGCGGGCCGGCAGCCACCAGGGAGTTGTAGTCCTGCTCCATGCGTCGTACATCACGGAAGGCTTCTTCACACGCCGCGATGTAATCCACGCTGCCGGAGCGCAGGCTGTGTTCGAACGCATCCAGGAACAGCTGCTTCAACTTGGCCGCGGTAATTTCCCGCATGTGCAGCAAGTTGATAAATAGCGCGCGGAAGGTCTTCAGGCTTTGCTCGCTGGTGGAGCGCAGCGGAATCAGGGTCAGGTCCAGCGGGATCGACGTATGGCCGCCCACCAGCAAACGGCGCAGTTCATCGGGCTTGAGTTCATAGGCTTTCAGGCCCTCGCGCTCAAGGTTGGTGAACAGCTCTTTCTGGCGCAGGCAGGTGTCGTTCTTCTGGTAATGCGCCAGGTCCAGCTTGCCGGCGTAGGCAAAGAACTGGTGACCGAAGCCACCGCCCGGGCCGCGACCGACCACGCCGATCACGTGCGGGCCGTGGGGCAGCGCGACTTCCACCAGGATGTAGCTGGTGTCGGTGGCAAAGTAGAAACGCCGGGATTGCTCCAGGGTGTACTTGCCGAAGCTCATGTCCGACATGCGCGCCAGAATCGGGAACTGCAAGGCGTTGATCGAAGCCGATTTACCGAGGTTGTTCGCGCCATACACCGACAGCGGCTCTTCCAGCGGGAACAAGCCCAGGCTGTAGCCGGCGGTGTTCAAAAGGGCGAAGCGGCGGATGCCGTAGCGTTCCTTGCTCATGCGTCGGTCTCCTGTTCTTCGGCAATGGCACGGGCCAGGGCGTCTTCTTCGCTCTCATCAGAGAAGTCACTGAGATCGAGCGGGTCATCGGTCTTCAGCAGTTTTTCATCGCTGTCTTCGTCGATGATCACCGGGGCCGGCAACGGCAGTACGCTGTGGATGCTGGCGGCGAGGTCACGGTCTTGCTGCACCGAGAGGCACACATCCAGGAAGCGGTGCATCGGCGGCAGGAAGCGGTAGATACCGTTCTCTTCACCGGCAAAACCCAGCTGGGTCATGCGGCGCATGATTTTTTCTTCCAGCTCCTCGACGGTCTGTACTTCGGCCTGGATAAACAGGTCGCGGTACTTTTCCAGCAAGGACGGCAGCTCGTCACGGCCCAGGCTGCCACCGTCGAGCACGGCAATCGGGTCGCGGCCCTGATCGGCCAGGTGCTCGACGATGATGAAGGTGAACAGCGCCAGGCGCTGGGCGGTCTTGTTGACCTGCGCGGCGGCCACGGCGGTGTCTGGCACGAAGTAGTAGAAACCCCGGGTGTCGCACACCAGCTCAAAACCCAGGGCCTTGAACAGCGTGCGGTACTGGTCCTGGAAGTTCGACAGTTGGGCGTACAGCTCCGGGTCGCGGCGGCTGACGTGGTAACCCTTGAACAGCTCGCGAAAGATCGGCGCCAGCTGGGACAGTTCGGATAGATCAAGATGCATGAGGGGTGCTCGCAGAATTCCCGGCCGTATCAATACTGGCTGGAAGCAGGGCGAATGAGCGCAGGCTGACCTGGTGCTCGTGAGTGTGGTAATCCCGTCGTTCCAGACGTTCGCGCTTGAAGCGTTTTTCCCGCGAGAGGCGCGAGAACCAGTACAGCAACTCGTCGGTTGCGCCGTCCGGTTCCTGCTCCAGCAGCCAGGTCATCAGGTCGGGCATCGGCAGCGCGTCTTCGCAGCGCTCGAGCATTTCCTTGACCGTGCGCGGTGCGCGAGGGGCTTCGCCCTTGTGGGATTTGTGCGCCTTGGGGAAGCGCGCCGGCTTCGGTTCGAAGTTGGCCAGGGCGTACACGTAGGCTTCGACCTGGCTGGCACTGCCGAGGAAGGTGCTTTGCGGCCGGGTAAACATCGGCATTGCGGCCTGCGGCACCGCGTCCAGGCCCTTGCGTCGGATGGCCGACAAGGCCAGCGCCGCGCCACGGGTCACGGCGTTGTGCCGGCGCGCTTCTTCACGCAGCGGCAACAGCAGCTCCCGGGCGTGACGCAAGGTCAGCTGGGCGCTGGTCTGCATTTCGAGGATGCGCGCGTGGGTGCGCAGCAGCATGTCGTCGTCCACCAGGTGGCCGAGGCGCTGCTGTTCGGTGAGCATGCGCAGCAGTACGTTTTCGACCTTGCGCACGCCTTGTTCAAAGGCGCCGTCGGCGTTCACCAGTTGAATCATCGGCTCGACGTATTCGTCCCAGGTCGCCAGTACTTCGGCGTAACGCTGGCGCAACGGAATCTGCCGGTCGCTGGTCTTGGCGCGGTCCGCCACGGCGGCGAGGGCCTGTTCGTCGTTGGCGAGTTTTTTCAGCACGTCCCGCACGCGCATGTCCAGCAGGCGCAGTTGGCGCGCCAGGTCATGGCCGTCGCGGATGTCGAAGGCGTCCTGGATATAACCCGCCAGGCGCTCAAGGTGGCGCAGGTAGGCTTCGATTTCCAGGCACAGGCCTAGCCGGTGCTCCTTGCGAAGATAAGCCAGGAAGTCGTGGATCTGTGCGTTGAGCTCGAAACGGTTCGGGCTCTTGGCGACAGGCACCAAAATATCCAGGCGAATCCACACGTCCAGCAGGCTGGTGATGTCCTGTGGCGTGCTGTCCATTTGTTGGGCAGCCAGTTGGGCGCGCAGTTCGCTGAGGCTCAGGGTGCCTTGGTCGAAGTGTTCGCACAGTGGCTCAAGCAGGGCCCAGTGTTCGGCGAGGGCGCGCAAGACGCGCTTGGGTTCGATCATCGGAATGGCCGGCTGGTTAGCGATTAAAAGCAGCGATTGTACTGCATCGGTGGTGGGATTTATCCACAGCCGGTCGTGAGGCGCTCACCGGAACGATCAACAGCGGGCGATCTTCGTCGAAGGGCGGTAGAATCCCTGTTCTTTAGTTATCCACAAGTGGCCGACCTTTGCTTATCGAGTCCCGACGTCGCGCTTACTTGACCGCCATGCAGGTGGTCAACTGGCTGCCGCGCACTGAATTACCCTTCGCCGCCCCTTCGCGGCCCGAGCTGCTGGAAGCCCTGGAACCGTTCGAGGCTTTTGAGGCTACGGGTGAGGAGGCGGCTGCGCCGGTGCCGCTGGTCAAGCCCGTGGCTGAAACTCCAGTGGTTCGGCCAAAGGTGGAAGTGCCACGGCCATCGCCGGTTGCCAAGCCGGTCGCTGCCGAGGAAGCGCCTGCCGTGGCCAAGGCCCCGGTGGTACCGCCGCCACGCTTTGCCCTGCAACTGCTGCGGGCCGGGCGTTGCCTGCTCTTGGTGGAGTTACCCACAGGCGAGCGCTTCCAGACCCGCGACCCGGCTTATCTGCTGCTCAAAGACATGCTGCGCGCCGCCGGCCTGCCCGACAGCCCGCAAATCGTCGGCGAGCCGGTGCGCTGGCCGCTGCTGGCCCGGGGCACCATGGACCAGGGCCCGGAGGCCGCGCGGGATTTTGTGCAAGGTTTTGTCTCGGCGCGCCTGGAAGACGAACCCTGCGTGTGCCTGTGGCTGGTCGGCCTGCCCGCCGTGCGGTTTGCCGGTGAAGCCAACGCCGAGGCCTGGTACCGCGAACTGCAGGTCGAAGGCCTGGGCTCCGTCTGGGCCCTGCCGGGCCTGGAACTATTAATGGAAGAGCCACAGCGTAAGGCTGATGTCTGGCAAGCCATGCGCCGGCTGATGGCGCGCTGGAAAAGTACCGATGAGTGAAGCTTTATCCTTCCGCCCAATGACCGAGGCGGACCTCGACGCTGTACTGAAGATCGAATACGCAGCGTTCAGCCACCCCTGGACCCGCGGGATTTTTCTCGATGGGCTGGGCAAGTACCAGATCTGGCTGATGTTCGAAGGTGAGCAGCAGGTGGGCCACGGGGTGGTGCAGATCATCCTCGATGAAGCGCATTTGCTGAACATCACCGTCAAACCGGAAAACCAGGGCCGTGGCCTGGGCTTGAGCTTGCTGGAGCACCTGATGTCCCGGGCCTACGAGGCCAAGGCACGGGAATGTTTCCTGGAAGTGCGCGACAGCAACACCGGCGCGTTCCGGCTCTATGAGCGCTATGGATTCAACGAGATAGGCCGCCGGCGGGATTACTACCCCGCCGTCGGTGGTCGCGAAGATGCGGTCGTGATGGCCTGCACCCTGGTGGATTGATCCCAAAAGCTTCGCGGGCAACCTCGCCCCACATTGGAATGCGACCCACTGTGGGAGCTGGCTTGCCTGCGATGGCATCCCCTCGGTCTCGCTGAGACACCGAGGCGCCTGCATCGCGGGCAAGCCCGGCTCCCACAAGGGGCATTTTTCATCGCTGGGTCTGTGTTGTGTCAGCGGTTTCCGTCCACTGGATCCCGCTCTGCCATCTCGGCTTCATCCAGGCCATTGCCGCCGCCAATCTCATCTTCATCGACGATGCTCAGGTCCCAATCGGCCTGTTCACCTTCACCTTCTTCCCGGGCATCCCTTGCGCCATCCTCGCGGATCAACGTTTCCGGGCTCATGTCATCGTCGGTCGATTCATGGTCAGCGGTGGAAGCCCCGGTCATCCCGGCCTCGCGTACCCGTTCGTCGGGCATCAAGTGCTCGCGTTCGCGGGACGGAATCTCGTCGCCGATCTCCGCCGTCGGCTCTTCCTCGTCAAAATCCAGTTCCCGCATCGAACCCATGCGGTCTTCGTTGTCATCAATCGGTTCCGGTTGGGTGGCGCCGAAAGGACGTCGTGAATCAGTCATGGCGATTCCTCATACTGTGGGGCTTATAGTGTGTGGACAGGCATGGCTCCCCAAGATTCAAGTAATCGCCCGCCGGCTATCTTTATTCCTGGCGTGACCCGGATGGGCGGTCGTCTGTCAAAGCTGCGCATCATTCCTGAGGCTTTCCCTGATGAACGAACTACAAGACCTGCTTGATAACAACGAACGCTGGGCGGATGCGATCAAACAGGAAGATCCCGAATTCTTCGCCAAGCTCGCCCGCCAGCAAACCCCGGAATACCTGTGGATCGGCTGTTCCGACGCCCGCGTACCGGCCAACGAGATCGTCGGCATGCTGCCCGGCGACCTGTTTGTACACCGCAACGTGGCCAACGTGGTGCTGCACACCGACCTCAATTGCCTGTCGGTGATCCAGTACGCCGTCGACGTGCTCAAGGTCAAACACATCCTGGTCACCGGCCACTATGGCTGTGGCGGCGTGCGCGCCTCGATGCAGGACAACCAGTTGGGCCTGATCGACGGCTGGCTGCGCACCATCCGTGACCTGTACTACGAAAACCGCGACGTGCTGGCCCAACTGCCCACGGAAGAGGAACGTGTCGACCGTTTGTGCGAGCTGAATGTGATTCAGCAAGTGGCGAATGTCGGCCATACCAGCATTGTGCAAAATGCCTGGCATCGCGGGCAGAGCCTGTCGGTTCACGGCTGCATCTACGGGATCAAGGACGGTCGCTGGAAAAGCCTGAACACCACCATCAGTGGTTTCGAGCAATTGCCGCCGCAATACCGCCTGCGCCCGTTGGGTGCGGTCTAAGGGCTTTTGCGCTTGCGCCACTGCTCCATGAACTGTTGACCCTCGGCGTTCAGCGCCTCCTTCATGCCGGTGATCCAGCCCCGGCAGTTGAGCTCGCCACATTGGCAGCGAAACTGCCGGAACAGCACATCCTCGGTGCTGGCGTAGTCCATGGTCAGCAGGGCGCCAGCGGGAACGGCCTGGACGGACCACAGTTCCAGATACGTCATGTCGAGAAACACGTTCGGGTTGCACGAGTGCGACAGCAGACCGCTGAACCATGGGTCGTACAAATGGATGCGCGACGACATCTGCACCGTGTGCAGGCGCCGCTCACTCAGGGCGTAGCCGGACACCTTGGCGATGCACATGCGGCTGTCGAAGGCGATGCGGGTCTTGATCCCCTCGCCTGAGCCGTCCCGGGTGCTTACCACTTCATAGTCACTTGTGCGGGGGTAAGCGTGCTCGGCGAGCACGCTCGCAAAAGGGTAAAGGCAGTCATTCACAACGGTTTTAGCCTTGTCCATGGCGTGAGTTTTCATGACTCTCCAGGAGTGGGCTGCATCGACTTGCCGTTGGTGTCTTGACTGCCAGTCTTGCAGCGAATGGGCGCGGCTCAAGACTCGCTGAAGTGGGATCCAATTTCTACTGTCATATCTGACAGTAGAAATTGGCTATTTTCTATGTAGGAAAATGCCTGCCTGGCGGGCGGTATCAAAGGGCGGGTTCATCAACCGACGGTGCCGGGGCTGCGCTTTTCAGTTGTCTCAGCTGAGTTTTTATCGCCGGTTGGGCGCACTTGGCGTTCGCCTGCTCGGGCGTCAGTTCGCGGATCGAGGTATAGAACAGTTCGCAGGTCTGCTCCTTGCGTGTCACCTGCCAGGTGTTCATGCAGCCCTTGAGCTGCACATTCGGATCGCTGGCCGGTTTCTGGCCCATCGAGGCTTGCCAGCAGGCGGCGCTCAAATCCTGTCCCATCACCTTCAGACCGGCCTCGTCGGCCTTTTGCTGGTCACCGTCGTACGTGTCTGGGTTGGCGGCATACCAGATGTAGCTCGGGTGATTGGCCCCCAGCACGGCGACCGGGTTACCGCCTGCCGGGCTGATCTGCGCCAGGCCCAGTACCGGCACGGTTTGCCCGTATTGCTGCTTGATCCAGGCTCGCACCGGCGCCCCGAAGGCCACCATCGGCAAGGCGCCGCCGGCGTGCTGGCTCAGCTCCTTGACCATGCGCGTCTGATAGTCGGTGAAGTAACCGTACACGCCTTCCAGGTCCTTGCCCGCGGTGGCAGGGGCGGCGATCGGGGCGATGTCGATGATGGTCTGGTATTCCGGGGTCTGGGTCGCCGGGATGCCGTTGGCGGTGAGCAAGGTCGCCCAGCGGTCGGTGGTGGCCGACTCCAGGTAATCCTGGAAATGGGTGAGCGAGTAATCCGGCGGAAAGTGCAGCAGCTCGATGCTCTTGCGATTTTCCAGGGCCATGCCCAGCGGCAGGAACAGGTACCAGTTGAACTGCCACTTGCCATCGCCATTGAGTTTGCTGGCGCCCTGGTAAGCCAGGTCGGCGGTGTCGAGCAGGGTAGTCAACGGCTGGCCATAACCGTCCGGCACGCCGCTGAAGGTGGCAAGCACCTGGTCATGGTCGGTCTTGACGCTGACTTTGCCCCGGCTGTAACCGTCACGTTGCAGGCTTTGGTTCAGGTAGTGCTCGACGGTCTGTTCCAGCGTCCAGGGACGAAAACAGATGACGTTGCAATTGTTCGGGTACGCGAATAACTGGGTGACCCGTTGCGGGGTACCCAGCGGTACGGTGACGTCAGCCTGTACAACCGCACTCAAGGTCAGTGCGGCCAGGATGAAGGACAACCTGGAGAGTTTGAACATGGATGGTTCCCTGTCAGCGAAAGCCCGTCTGCGCGGGGTGAATGCCCACCTTCACACAGTAGCGGTTGACCGGGAAAAGCGCGTTAAAAAACTACGCGCTTGTCGCTTTTGAGCAAATGCGTCTACACCGGGAAATGCAAGGCGTTGCTCAAGTCGCCCATGGGCTTCTGGCCGCGTGCGGTCATGGCATCGTCGCGCTGCTTGAGCCCGTCGAGGGTTTCCAGTTGGAACACCCGGGTGATCAGGCGCAGGATCGACGCGGTGTCGTAGACGGTATGGTCCACCGTGCCCTTGCGCGCGAACGGCGAAACCACCAGCGCCGGAATCCGCGTGCCCGGGCCCCAGCGATCGCCTTTTGGCGGTGCAACGTGGTCCCACCAGCCGCCGTTTTCATCGACGGTTACGATCACCACCATGTTCTTCCACTGCGGGCTTTCCTGCAGCACCTTCAAGGCGCGGGTGATATGCCGGTCGCCCGAAGCGACGTCAGCGTAACCGGCGTGCATGTTCAGGTTGCCCTGGGGCTTGTAGAAGGTCACCGCAGGCAGCTTGCCGGCCTGGGCATCGGCGAAAAACTTGTTGGTGCTGGCGTCATCCCCCAGGCCGCCATCGCGCAGGCGTTTATTGCGCTCAGCCGAGTTTTCCGGGCCTTGCTGCTTGAAGTAGTTGAACGGCTGGTGGTGGTACTGGAAGTTCGGAATCTTCGGGATGCCGCCCGAGTCCTTGAACTGATCCAGCGTTGCTTGCCACGCACCGGCGTACCAGGCCCAGTCGACGTTCTTTTTCGACAGTTTGTCGCCGATATGCTCGTGGGTTTGTGGCACCAGCACGTTAGGCAAGTCGGGCTTGGAGTAATCCGGGCGCTCGGGGTCGCGAATCCAGGTCGGCCAGTAAGGCGGGGCCAGGGTGTTCACGCCGAAACCGTCCGGGGTCAGTGCGCTGGGGCCAAATTGCGGTGGGCCGGTCATGGCGCTGGCCGGGGATTTGTCCAGGGGCTTGAGGCGCGGGTCGGTCGGATCGTCGCTTTGCAGCGTGGCAATCTGTGCCTTGGCCACCGATTGAGCCGCGTTCGGGTAAACCGGCGGGGTGGCGCTGATCAGGTATTGGTGGTTGAGGAACGATCCGCCAAATGCGCCCTGGAAGAAGTTATCGCAGAGTACAAACTCCTTCGCCACATCCCACAAGCGCAGGGCGTAACGGCTCTGGGCGTAATGGCCCATCAGCAGGCCGCCGGAGTCGCCCCAGGCCACGAACCCATCGTTTTTACCGCCATTGATCTGCATCTGGTTCTGATAGAACACGTGCCACAAATCCCGCGTCACCAGGCTCAGCGGCTGGTCTTCACCGTTGGGGCCTTTCAGGGCATAGGGGGCGTTGGGCAGGTTTTCCTGGTATTGCACTTCGCTGGGGTAGGTCACGCCGTCCACGGTCTGTGGGCCGATTTGCAACACGCCGCCCCAGGTTGGGGGCAGGGCGCTCAGCAGGCTGCCATCGCGGTCGCGTTGCTGGTAGTCCGCGGCGGTGAGGGCCGACAGGGGGTTCTCGATCCCGGGGAAATCGGCAAACAGGTTGTTGAAACTGCGGTTTTCGGCGTAGATCACCACCACGGTCTTAACCTGTTCGTGCAGGGCCTTGTCCAGCTCTTGCGGCGTCAGCGGGCGCTCCACCGGCTTGCCGGGTGCCTCGCTGGTATTGCCGCAGGCACTCAGGGTCGCACCCACGCCCAGCACGGCTGCGCCTCCCAGGAAGCGCCGCCGGCTGGTGTCGACTGGCGGTTTGGCTTCAATGTCCTGGGAAGGGCGGTCTTCGTGCTCGTCGCTCATTGCTGGGAGTCCCTGCTGGTTGAATGTTGCAAGATATTTCGCAGGACGGTAGCAATGCAATGTGACGGAACGAAGACAGTGCCTTGAACGCTACAGGCCGCTCATAACAAGCGCAGTGCCAATTGGCTGCCGGCGCGCAAGTACTCCACCTGGGCCGCCAGCGCATCCTTGACGATGGCCTCGCCCGTATCGGTCAGCTTGGCTTTCTTGGCATCGATGACGCAGGACTGCAGCAGTTGCATGGCCACGTCCATGGCTTTCTGGAACGCCGTCACGTTGTTGTGCAGGCCAAACTCCTTGATAACGGTGGCCATGCGGCAATCGGCATTGTCGCGCAGGCCCTGGTACTCAACGAACGACACGTTGCCGTCCTTGTAAATAGCATTGATCAACTCTTCCAGAGATTTGGATAGGGGCGTCATCGGATTTTCCTTGGGGGGTGAGGAGTCATCCGAATCAGGTTAATCAAAGGCGTTGGCGGCAGAAATCAGGGGTTGCCACCGTATTGAGTGGGACAACCCCGACGCGTCTGATCAGAAAGGTTACTGGCAGCTGCCCTATGGCATCACCGGCGGCAAATATTTAAGCGTCGTGCCCAACGCCCACAGCAAAAACAGCACCAGCGGCGTATGCACCAGCAACTGCACAAACGAGAAACCAATCAAATCCCGCGCCTTCAACCCCAGGACCCCCAGCAGTGGCAACATATAGAACGGGTTGATCAGGTTCGGCAGCGCCTCGGCGGCGTTGTAGATCTGCACCGCCCAGCCCAGGTGATATTCCAGGTCATTGGCGACCTGCATCACATACGGCGCCTCGATAATCCACTTGCCGCCACCCGACGGGATAAAGAAGCCCAGCACCGCCGAGTACACGCCCATCAACAGCGCGTAGGTGTCGTGGGACGCGATCGAGGTGAAGAAGGTCGAGATATGGTGGGCCAGGGTCGCGCCGTCACCGCCTTTGACCACCGTCATCAACGCCGCAATCGAGCCATACAACGGGAACTGGATCAGCACCCCGGTGGTGGTCGGCACCGCACGGGCCACCGCATCGAGGAAGCTGCGCGGGCGCCAGTGCAGCAACGCACCCACCATCAGGAACAGGAAGTTGTAGGTATTGAGCCCCGAGATCGCGCTGATCGCCGGCTTGGTCGAGAACTCATGGAACAGCCAGCCGGCGGCCAGCAACGCCAACAGGATGGTCAGCAACGGGCTGTGTTCCAGCCACTCGCCCGGGCGGGTCGGTGGTTGCGGTTTGGGCATGTTGAAGGCCGGGTCGATACCGCAGGCCTTGGCGTCACGGGCGGAGTTCGGCCCGGGCGCGGTGGCATAGGCGATGATCAGCGAGACCACGATCAGCGCCAGCAACAGCACGCCGGATTGCCACAGGAAGATGGTGTCGGTGAACGGGATCATCCCGGTGATCGACAGGATCGACGGCGGCAAACTCGCCGGGTTGGCTTGCAACTGCGCCGCTGACGACGACAGCCCCAGCGCCCATACCGCGCCCAGGCCCAAATAGGCCGCAGCACCGGCTGCGCGATAGTCCATGCGCAAATCCGTGCGACGGGCCAATGCGCGCACCAGCAAACCGCCGAACACCAGCGACAGGCCCCAGTTGAGTAACGAGGCGACCATCGAAATCAGCGCCACCCACGCCACGGCAGAACGGCCGTTCTTGGGGATGCGCGCCAGGCGATCGATCAATTTCACGGCAGGCGGGGAGCTGGCGACCACATAACCACCAATCACCACGAAGGCCATTTGCATGGTGAACGGGATCAGACTCCAGAAGCCATCACCAAAGGCTTTGGCGGCTTCGGTCGGCGCGGCGCCCATGCCCAGGGTCGCCACGGCGACAATGATCACCGCTAGGGCGGCAAACACCCAGGAGTCAGGGAACCAGCGCTCGGCGAAGTTGGAACAACGCAGGGCAAATCGGGCGTAGCGGCTTTCTTCGATAGCATCGGCCACGTTCAGTACCTCTATTTGTATTTATTATGGGGGGCGGCAGTTTTGCTGCATGTTCCTCTACGGCTATTCATTTGGGAATGTAGTTATCTTCATTGATCAATGAGTAAAGCAAATATATCCAGCGTGATTGCCATCACCCGGCCCAGCTCATAACCTGCAGGCCATTTTGTTTGTCTGCCGAGCTTGCACATGACTGCCACCTCTTATCCACAGGCGCAGCGTTTCTCCCGCTCCGACTACAAAACCCTGGGCCTGGCCGCCCTGGGCGGGGCCCTGGAAATCTACGACTTCATCATCTTCGTATTTTTCGCGCTGACCCTCAGCCAGCTGTTCTTCCCGCCGGAAATGCCCGAATGGCTGCGCCTGCTGCAAAGCTTCGGCATCTTCGTCACCGGCTACCTTGCGCGACCGCTGGGCGGGATCCTGATGGCGCATTTCGCCGATCACCTGGGACGCAAGCGGGTGTTCAGCCTGAGCATCCTGATGATGGCCTTGCCCTGCCTGCTGATCGGGATCATGCCCACCTACGCCCAAATCGGCTATTTCGCGCCGTTGATCCTGCTGGCGCTGCGCATCCTCCAGGGCGCGGCGGTGGGCGGGGAAGTGCCCAGCGCCTGGGTATTTGTCGCCGAGCACGCCCCGGACAACCATCGCGGTTATGCCCTGGGCTTCCTGCAGGCCGGGCTGACCTTCGGCTACCTGCTCGGCGCGCTCACCGCCACGCTGCTGGCGCAAGTCTTCACCCCGGCAGAAATCCTCGACTACGCCTGGCGTTTCCCGTTCCTGCTCGGCGGCGTATTTGGCGTGATCGGCGTCTGGCTGCGGCGCTGGCTCAGCGAAACCCCGGTGTTCCTGCAAATGCAGGCCCGCCGCCAGGCCGGCGCCGAATTGCCATTGCGCACCGTCCTGCGGGAACACCGCAGCGCGCTGCTGCCGGCGATGATCCTCACCTGCGTGCTCACCTCGGCCGTGGTGGTGCTGGTGGTGATCACCCCGACCATGATGCAGAAAACCTTCGGCATGAGCCCCAGCCACACCTTCGCCTTGAGCGCGCTGGGCATCGTGTTCCTGAACATTGGTTGCGTGCTGGCCGGCCTGCTGGTGGACCGCATTGGCGCGTGGCGCGCAGTGTTGGTCTACAGCCTGTTGCTGCCGGTGGGGATTGCCGTGCTGTATGCCAGCCTGATCGCGGGCGGCGTGTGGCTGGGCGCGGCGTATGCGATTGCCGGCTTGAGTTGCGGGGTGGTGGGCGCGGTGCCGTCGGTGATGGTCAGCCTGTTCCCGGCGCAGGTGCGGGTGTCGGGGATTTCCTTCACCTACAACATTGCGTATGCGCTGTGGGCGAGTACCACGCCGTTGATGTTGATCGCGTTGATGCCCACCAGCCCGTGGATCTGCGTGGGGTATTGCGTGGTGATGGGCGCGGTGGGCGCAGTGAGTGCGGCGCATTTTGGCAAGCAGCACTGGGTATCAGGCAGTAACAAAGCAGCCTAAGCGCCATCAATTGACGGGCATGGCAGCCACTCCTATAGTCCGTTCACCTCTAATCGGCGCGTATCTTTCGATGACTCAGACAGCCTTTATCAACCCAGCCATTTTGTCCTGGTCTCGAGAGCGGGCGGGTTTGTCTGAAGCGCAAGTTGCGAAAGGCCTTCCAGTCAAACTGGAAAGAGTCAAAGAGTGGGAAGGTGGCAAGAGTATCCCTACGTTTAACCAAGCTCAAAAGTGGGCTGCTATTGCCCATGTTCCTTTCGGCTTTCTTTTTCTTAAAGCACCGCCGGAAGAGCATCTCCCGCTTCCTGACTTACGTACCGTCGGGGGGATTTTTCCGGACAAGCCTAGCCTTAACTTGATGGACACCGTCAGAGACGTACTTCGCAAGCAGGATTGGTATTTGGAGTACCTGCAGGATCACGAGCGAGCAGCTTTGCCCTTTGTTGGTAGCTTCACAAGCGGCTCCCGGGTTAAAGACGTGGTGGCTGATATTCGTAGAGTTCTGGGTGTGACTGATGCATTCGCCCGTTTGAGTTATGACGACTATATGCGAGCGCTGGTAAGTGGTGCTGAAGAGGCGGGCATTCTGGTGATGCGCAGTGGTGTCGCTCTTGGCAATACTCACAGGAAACTCGATGTTAGTGAGTTCCGCGGATTCGCTATAAGTAATACCTTGGCCCCGGTCGTATTTATCAATAGTGCGGACGCGCCCACCGCACGGCTTTTTACCCTCATGCATGAACTTGCACACATTTGGATTGGTAGCACTGGTGTGTCGGACGGCGGTAACCAAAGTGCCCGTCAGGAGGAGGCGTTCTGTAATGCTGTGGCGGGGGAGTTTCTCGCGCCAGAAAAAGTTTTTAGGGCTTTCTGGATGCTGGAAGTTTCTTGGGAGGATAACCTTGGGCCTCTGGCCACACGCTTTCGAGTAAGCGCATTGGTGATTGCTCGTCGTGCCCGAGATCTGGGCTACATAACCAGTACTCAGTACGGGGCTTACTACAGGCGGATCCTTCAAGAATATCGCGACAAGGATGGGAGTGGCGGTGATTACTACCGGACAGCAGCCATCAGAAACAGCACTCGATTAAGCAAGGCTGTGCTGGCCGAAGCTCAGAGCGGTCGTATATTGCTGCGTGATGCCGGAAAAATTTTAGGTGTGCAACCCGCCAAGCTGAAGGCTTACGCGATGAAGTTGTCCGCATGAAACATCTATTGGATTCGAACACCCTGATTGAGGCTAAAAACCGTTACTACGGTATGGCGATTTGCCCAGGGTATTGGACGTGGATACTCCATCAGCATCAGGCATTGGAGATTGCAAGTATCTTGCCGGTTCGAGACGAACTGGCTAGAGGTAATGACGAACTGACTCAATGGGTAAAGGACAACGCTGGTATTTTTGAAGACTCCAGCGATGAGCAGACCCAAGCTGCGTTTGGGACAATTGTTGGCAAAATTGCCGAACAGGCGTCTGTCATGAAGCCAGGTGCGCTTGAAGAGTTTCTTGACGGTGCGGATCCTTGGCTGATTGCTAAAGCGATGGCGACGGACGCGATTGTGGTCACTCACGAAGTGTTCAATCCGGATATCAAGCGCAAGTACACCATCCCTAATGTATGTTCATTGTTCGGTGTCCCCTACATGAATACCTTCGAGTTGCTCGGCAAGCTTGATGCGCGGTTTGTGCTGCATCTTTGAAAACTGGAGGCCTGAGAAAATCCTCCAGTTTTTCTGATGCTTTACGTCAGGAAGTGCCACATCAGCAGCGTGCCCACCAGGCCCACCACCGAGACGATGGTCTGCAACACCGACCACACCCAGATCGTCTGCTTCAACTGCAAGCCGAAGTACTCACGCACCATCCAGAAGCCGGCGTCGTTGACATGGCAGAAGAACACCGAGCCGGCGCCAATTGCCAGGGCCACCAGTGAGCTTTGCGTCGCTGCCAACCCCGCCATCATCGGCGCCAGAATGCCCGCCGTGGTGGTAGTGGCAACAGTCGCCGAACCGGTGGCCTGACGCAGCGCCACGGCAATCAGCCAGGCCAGCAGCAGGTACGGCATGTGCGCGCCTTCGGCCACCTTGCTGATGGTCTGGCTTACACCGGCATCCAGCAACGTTTGCTTCAACCCGCCGCCCGCACCGATGGTCAGCAACAGCACCGCGATCGGCGCCAGCGCTTTACGCAAGGTATTGCCCACATCGGCCCGCGGCATGCCGCTGGCCCAGCCCAGGCAAATCACCGCGGCGATCACCGCCAGGCCGAGCGCGATCAACGGCTCACCGAGGAACTTCAAGGTCAGCGCCACCGGGCTTTCCGGTGACATGGCGACCTTGGCCAGGGTGCTACCGAGCATCAGGATCACCGGCAACAGAATGATCAGCAGCGACACACCAAAACTCGGCTGGCGCGGGGCCTTGGGCGGCGCACTGAACAGTGCGCCAATGTCGGCCGGCTCATCCACGTGCATGCGTTTGGACAGCCAGTTGCCGTACAGCGGGCCGGCCAGGATCACGGCGGGCACCGCGAGGCAGAAGCCCAGCAACATGGTCAGGCCCAGGTCAGCATGCAACGCGCCCACCGCAATCAGCGGCCCCGGATGCGGTGGCATCAGGGCGTGCAGGGTGGTCATGCCCGCCAGCGCCGGGATCGCGATTTTCAGCAGCGGCTGGTTCGAACGCTTGGCCATCACAAAGATGATCGGCACCATCATCACCAGGCCCACTTCGAAGAACAGCGGCAAGCCAATCACCATCGCCACCAGCGCCATCACCCACGGCAACGACTTGCCCTTGCCCAGGCCGAGCAGGGTGGTGGCGATACGGTCGGCGGCCCCGGATTCGGCCATTAATGCGCCGAGCATCGAGCCCAGGGCGATGATGATCCCGGCTTCACCAAGGATCGCCCCGGCGCCTTTGCTGAAGGCCTTGGCCACTTCTTCCGGCGGCAAGCCCGCGCCCACACCGGCGATAAAGGTGCCGATCAGGATCGACAAAAATGGCGGCAGCTTGGTCGCGCTGATCAACACAATGATGCTGGCAATCGCCAGCAGTACGCAGAACATGAGGCGGGTGTCGTGAACCATCCACGCGGCAGTCGATAACTCCAAAACGGGACTCCTTATCGAACAGGTTGGCTAATATGTTTCTTTTTGTTTCCTGCTCGAAAAGCATACCTGATAGAACGGTTCCAGAGCGTTCATGTTCAATTTTGGTGCGCACGGCGTAACGTCTGGCTGACGGCCTAATGACAATTTCGTAACCCATGCCGGAGGTTTTGGCCTATAGCTCTATGATCAAGCGGACTACTACCCACGAGGACATTTCATGAGCGCAGGACACAGCCACGCCCAAGTACGCGCCGGCCACGAACGCAAGTTATGGATGGCCCTGGGGCTGACCTCAAGTTTCATGATTGCCGAGGTGATCGGCGCCTTTATCACCGGTAGCCTGGCGCTGTTGTCCGACGCCGCGCACATGATGACCGACGCCCTGGCCCTGGCAATTTCCCTGGTGGCGATCCAGGTGGCCAAGCGCGCCGCCGACCGCAAGCGCACCTTCGGCTATGCGCGTTTCGAGATACTGGCAGCGGCGTTTAATGCGCTGCTGCTGTTCGCCGTGGCGTTCTACATCCTTTATGAGGCCTATCAACGCCTGCAGGCGCCCGCCGAAATCCAGTCCACGGGCATGCTGGTGATCGCTGTGCTGGGGCTGATCGTCAACCTGATTTCCATGCGCCTGTTAAGCGCGGCCAGCGGCGAAAGCCTCAACGTGAAGGGCGCTTACCTGGAAGTCTGGAGCGACATGCTCGGGTCCATCGGCGTGATCATCGCCGCGCTGGTGATCATGTACACCGGTTGGGGCTGGGTGGATTCGGTGGTCGCGGCGGCGATTGGCTTCTGGGTGTTGCCACGTACCTGGACCCTGCTCAAGGAAAGCATGAACGTGCTGCTGCAAGGCGTGCCCGACGGCATCGATATCGACAAGGTGGAGCAGGCGATTCGCGGCGTTCCCGGGGTGACGGAGGTGCACGACCTGCATATCTGGGCGCTCACCAGCGGCAAGAACGTGCTGAGTACGCATCTGGTGGCGGATTCGGCCCAAGGCAGCGAGCAACAGATCCTCAGCCAGGTGACGGAATTACTGCATGAACAATTCGATATTTCCCACGCCACGATCCAGGTGGAGGGCGCCGGCTTTCATCACGACGAGCATGACGAGGTGCACGCCTGACCCTTACTCGCGGTCTTCCAGCACATAACCCACGCCGCGCAAGGTATGGATCAACTTGCGCTCGAACGGGTCATCGATCTTCGCCCGCAGGCGGCGGATCGACACTTCCACCACATTGGTGTCGCAATCAAAGTTCATGTCCCACACGAACGAGATGATTTGCGTACGGGACAGCACCACGCCGCTCTGGCGCATCAGCAAATGCAGCAACGCGAACTCCTTGGTGGTCAGGTCGATGCGCTGTAAACCGCGAAATGCCCGGTGGCGGCCCTGATCCAATTCCAGATCGGCCACCCGCAACACATCCGGCACTGGTGACTGCGTGCTGCGGCGCATCAAGGTGCGCACCCGCGCCAGCAATTCCGGGAATTCAAACGGCTTGACCAGGTAATCATCGGCGCCCAGGTCCAGGCCCTTGATCCGGTCGGCGAGGCGGCCCTGGGCGGTCAGCATCATGATCCGCGTGCTGCTGTTCTCACGGATGCGCTGCAGCACATCCCAGCCATCCATCAGCGGCAGATTTACATCCAGCATCACCAGGTCGTAAGCGTGCTGGCGGGACAAATGCAGACCGTCGGCACCGGTGGCGGCACAGTCGACGATATAGCCACTTTCACTCAATCCCTGATGTAAGTAATCGGCGGTTTTAGGTTCGTCTTCGATAACCAGAATACGCATGTCGAGGATCCCGCTGGGCAGTGGAAAAGTTGGCCGCAGCTTAAAGCAAAAGCCCGGCGCAGAGCCGTTGCTAACGGATTTGTAATGTTCTGGCCACTCCTCTGATAAGTACCGAAAGTTACATTGCCCACCTGTTAATTCATGGGCATGGAACTCTTGTTATGCCAACTTTCATACGCAAATTACTGTGGGTGGCAGGCGCCTTGTCGACTGTCTTTTTATTGGCCACCGCGACGGTTCAAGAGGCGTCGGCGCAAACCCTGACCCTCGAATCGGCCCTGCAAACCGCCTTCGCCAACAACCCCGACATGGCCGCTGCGCAATGGGAAATCGACATCGCCCAAGGCGGTCGCCAGCAGGCCGGATTGATCCCCAATCCGGTGGCCTCCTGGGATGCCGAAGACACCCGCCGCAACTCACGCACCACCACCGTCAAACTGACTCAGACTCTGGAACTGGGCGGCAAGCGCGGCGCACGAATTGATGTCGCCACCCGCGCTCAAGAGGCGGCCGCGCTGACCCTGGAGCAACGCCGCAACGTCCTGCGGGCGGAGGTCATCGACGGCTACTACGGCGCACTTCGGGCCCAGGAACGCCTCGACCTGGCCCAACGCTCGCTGGCGCTGGCCGATCGAGGGCTGGTGGTGGCCAACGGTCGCGTCACCGCTGGCAAATCGTCCCCGGTGGAAGCCACCCGGGCCCAGGTGCAGCTCTCGGAAATCCGCCTGGAATTCAACCGCGCGCAGATGGGCCTGACCGACGCCTATCGCCGCCTCGCCGCCAGCACCGGCGCCGCCAGCACCGACTTCCAGGCGGTAGCCACCCAGGCTCAGGCGGCACCGACATTACCGTCGCCCGCGCGGTTGCTGGCCCGCCTGGAACAAACCGCCGAACTGCGCCTGGCCGAACTGCAAATCGTCCAGGGCGAGGCGGCCCTGGGCCTGGAAAAAGCCCAGCGCATTCCCGACCTCGACGTGTCCATCGGCAGCCAATACGACGCCAGCGTGCGCGAGCGGGTCAACGTGGTGGGGGTGTCGATGCCGATCCCGCTGTTCAACCGCAACCAGGGCAATGTGCTCGCCGCCAGTCGCCGCGCCGACCAGGCCCGCGACCTGCGCAACGCCGCCGAACTGCGCCTGCGCACCGAAACCCGCCAGGCCCTGGACCTCTGGCAAACCGCCAATACCGAAGTGCGTTCGTTCAACCAACAGATCCTGCCCGCCGCCCAAAGCGCGGTGGACAGCGCCACCCGTGGCTTCGAGATGGGCAAGTTCAACTTCCTCGACGTGCTCGACGCCCAGCGCACCTTGATTGCGGCCCGTACCCAATACCTCGCGGCCACCGCCCAGGCCACTGAAGCCTGGGTGCGCATCGAACGGATTTACGGCGACCTCGCCCGGTTTTGATTTATTCAGGAGCGTTCCATGAACAACAAACACAGGATGGCGCTGGCCGTTGCGCTGATGCTGGCGTGGCCGACCCTCAGCGGTGCGGCCGAGGCGGAAGAAGAAGGCAAACTCGAACTGACCGACCAGCAAATCCAGGCCGCCGGCATTCAGCTCGCCCCGGCCCAATCCCGGCAGATCAGCACCGTGCTGTCGCTGCCGGGCGAGGTGCGTTTTGACGAAGACCGCACTTCTCACATCGTGCCGCGTGCCGCCGGTGTGGTGGAGTCGGTGAAGGTCAACCTCGGGCAATCGGTGAAGAAAGGCGAGCTGCTGGCGGTGATCGCCAGCCAGCAGATTTCCGATCAGCGCAGCGAGCTGGCGGCCAGCCAGCGCCGGGTCGAACTGGCCCGCACCACCTTCCAGCGCGAGCGCCAGTTGTGGCAGGACAAGATCTCCGCCGAACAGGATTACCTGCTGGCGCGCCAGGCACTGCAAGAGTCCGAAATCGCCCTGAACAATGCCCGGCAAAAGATGAATGCCCTGAGCGGCAGCGCCGTGCTGGTCGGCGGCAATCGCTACGAACTGCGTGCGCCGTTCGACGGCGTGGTGGTGGAAAAACACCTGGGTGTCGGCGAGGTGGTGAGCGAGACCAGCAACGCCTTCACCCTGTCGGACCTGTCCCAGGTGTGGGTCACCTTTGGCGTGTTTCCCAAGGACTTGAACAAGGTCCAGGTCGGCAAGCCGGTGAAGGTCACCTCCTCGGAAATGGGCACCGAAGTGCTGGGCACCGTGGCCTATGTCGGCAACTTGCTGGGGGAGCAGACCCGTACCGCCACCGTGCGCGTCACGGTGCAGAACCCTGACGACTCGTGGCGCCCAGGCTTGTTCGTCGCCGTGCAGGTCGCTACCGATACGTATCAGGCCAAGGTCACGGTCCCGCAGGAAGCGATCCAGACCGTCGAGGACAAACCCTCGGTGTTTGTGCGCACCCCCGACGGCTTCATGACTCGCCATCTTGAATTGGGCGTCAGCGAAAACGGTTTTGTCGAAGTGCGCCAGGGCCTCGACGCCGGGGCGCAGGTGGCCACGGTCGGCAGCTTCATCCTCAAGTCCGAATTGGGCAAGGCCTCGGCCGAGCACGCCCATTGATCCTGCGAGTGATTTCCCATGTTTGAGCGCCTTATCCAATTTGCCATCGAGCAGCGCATCATCGTGCTGCTGGCGGTGCTGTTGATGGCCGGTGTCGGCATCGCCAGCTATCAGAAATTGCCCATCGACGCCGTGCCCGACATCACCAACGTCCAGGTGCAGATCAACTCGGCGGCGGCGGGGTTCTCGCCGCTGGAAACCGAGCAACGCATCACCTTTCCCATCGAAACCGCCATGGCCGGGCTGCCGGGGTTGCAGCAGACCCGCTCGCTGTCGCGCTCGGGCTTGTCCCAGGTCACGGTGATTTTCAAGGACGGCACCGACCTGTTCTTCGCCCGCCAACTGGTCAACGAGCGCTTGCAGGTGGCCCGCGAGCAATTGCCCGACGGAATTGAAAGCATGATGGGGCCGATTTCCACCGGGCTCGGGGAAATTTTCCTGTGGACCGTGGAGGCGAAAGACGGCGCGCGCAAGGAAGACGGCTCAGCGTATACGCCGACCGATCTGCGGGTGATCCAGGACTGGATCATCAAGCCGCAACTGCGCAACGTGCCCGGCGTGGCCGAGATCAATACCATCGGCGGCTTTGCCAAGGAATACCAGATCGCCCCGGACCCCAAGCGCCTGGCGGCCTATAACCTGACCTTGAGCGACCTGGTCACTGCGCTGGAGCGCAACAACGCCAACGTCGGCGCAGGCTACATCGAACGCAGCGGCGAGCAATTGCTGATCCGTGCGCCGGGGCAAGTCGGGTCCATCGACGATATCGCCAACATCGTGATCACCACCTCCGACGGCACGCCGATTCGGGTGAGCAACGTCGCCCAGGTCGATATCGGCCGTGAGTTGCGTACCGGCGCCGCCACCGAAAATGGCCGTGAAGTGGTGCTGGGCACGGTGTTCATGCTGATCGGTGAAAACAGCCGCACCGTGTCCCAGGCTGTGGCGAAAAAACTCGAAGAGATCAACCGTTCACTGCCTGAAGGCGTGGTGGCGGTCACCGTCTACGACCGCACCAACCTGGTGGAAAAAGCCATCAGCACCGTGAAGAAAAACCTCTTCGAAGGGGCGCTGCTGGTGGTGGCGGTGTTGTTCCTGTTCCTGGGCAATATCCGCGCCGCGCTGATCACCGCGATGGTGATTCCCCTGGCCATGTTATTCACCTTTACCGGGATGTTTACCAACAAGGTCAGCGCCAACCTGATGAGCCTCGGCGCCCTGGATTTCGGGATTATCGTCGATGGCGCGGTGGTGATTGTCGAGAACGCCATTCGCCGCCTGGCCCACGCCCAGCAGCGCCACGGGCGATTGCTGACCCGCAGCGAGCGCCTGCATGAAGTGTTCGCGGCAGCCAAGGAAGCTCGGCGTGCGCTGATCTTCGGGCAGTTGATCATCATGGTGGTGTACCTGCCGATTTTTGCGCTCACGGGCGTGGCCGGGAAAATGTTCCATCCGATGGCGTTCACCGTGGTGATCGCGCTGCTGGGGGCGATGATTCTGTCTGTCACCTTTGTGCCGGCGGCGATTGCGCTGTTCGTGACCGGCAAGGTCAAGGAAGAAGAAAACCTGGTGATGCGCACCGCACGGCGTGTCTACGCGCCGGTGCTGGATGGGGTGATGGCGCGCCGGCCGCTGGTGTTCGGCCTGGCGGTGCTGGCCATCGTCGCATCGGGCCTGGTGGCCAGCCGCATGGGCAGCGAATTTATCCCCAGCCTCAGCGAAGGCGACTTCGCCCAACAAGCGTTGCGCGTGCCGGGCACCAGCCTGACGCAATCGGTGCACATGCAGCAGCAACTGGAAAAAACCTTGATGGCCGAGGTGCCGGAAATCGAACGGGTATTTGCCCGCACCGGCACCGCGGAAATCGCCTCCGACCCGATGCCGCCGAACATCTCCGACAGCTACGTGATGCTCAAGCCCAAGGACCAGTGGCCCGACCCGAAGAAGTCCCGCGAGGCAATCATCGCCGACATCCAGCGCGCCAGTGCGATTGTGCCGGGCAGCGTGTATGAACTGTCGCAACCGATCCAGTTGCGCTTCAACGAACTGATTTCCGGGGTGCGCAGCGACGTCGCGGTGAAGGTGTTTGGTGACGACATGGCGGTGCTCAACAAGACCGCCGGGGAAATCGCCGAGACCTTGCAAGCCCTCAAGGGCGCCTCGGAAGTGAAAGTGGAACAGACCTCCGGCTTGCCGGTGCTGACCATCAATATCGACCGCGACAAGGCCGCGCGATTTGGCCTGAACGTGGGCGATGTGCAAGACACGATTGCCGTCGCCGTGGGTGGGCGCCAGGCCGGGACGATGTACGAAGGCGACCGGCGTTTTGACATGGTCGTGCGTTTGTCCGACGCGCTGCGCACCGATATCGAAGGCCTGTCGAGGCTGCTGATTCCGATTCCGGCGCTGGCGAATAACGCGGCGGGGCAGTTGGGGTTTATCGCGCTGTCGGAAGTCGCCAGCCTGGACCTGGTGCTTGGCCCCAACCAGATCAGTCGCGAAAACGGCAAGCGTTTGGTGATCGTCAGCGCCAACGTGCGCGGGCGGGATATCGGCTCGTTTGTCGAAGAGGCCGGCGTGGCCATCGATACCCAGGTGAAAATCCCCGCGGGTTACTGGACCACCTGGGGCGGCCAGTTCGAACAGTTGAAGGAAGCGTCCGAGCGTTTGCGCATCGTGGTGCCGGTGGCGTTGCTGCTGGTGTTCGGGCTGCTGTTCATGATGTTCAACAACCTCAAGGACGGGCTGCTGGTGTTCACCGGGATTCCCTTCGCGTTGACCGGCGGGATCATGGCGCTGTGGCTGCGGGATATTCCGCTGTCGATCTCGGCGGGCGTGGGCTTTATTGCGCTGTCCGGGGTGGCGGTGCTGAACGGGCTGGTGATGATTGCCTTCATTCGCAACCTGCGGGAAGAAGGGCGCTCATTGTCGGTGGCGATCAACGAAGGCGCCCTGACGCGCTTGCGCCCGGTGTTGATGACGGCGCTGGTGGCGTCCCTGGGGTTTATCCCCATGGCCCTGGCCACCGGCACCGGTGCCGAAGTGCAGCGCCCGCTGGCGACGGTGGTGATTGGCGGGATTATTTCGTCGACGCTGCTGACCCTGCTGGTATTGCCGGCGCTGTATCACTGGGCACATCGACGTGAGGAACAGGAAGACCGCCTGATGCCTGACCAATAACCTGTGGAGAGGGAGCAAGCTCCCTCGCCACACTGGTTTATTGGCAGATAGCGTTGGTGTGAAGAGGAAACACCAGTCGAAACTCAGTGAAATTCTCGGGCTCGCTGCTGACTTCAGCCCGCCCCTGATGCAGGGTCATGATCGACCGCACAATCGCCAGCCCCAGCCCGGTGCCACCTTCGGAGCGGGCGCGGCTGCTGTCGACGCGGTAGAAACGTTCAAACAGGTTCGGCAGGTGCTGCGCTTCAATCCCCGGGCCCGGGTTGCCCACCGACAGCAGCACCTGCTGCCCGTGGGTCTCCACCTGCAACGACACCGTGGAAGCGTGCGGGGTATGCCGGATGGCATTGGACAGCAAATTGGAAATCGCCCGCTGGATCATCAGGCGGTCGCCATGCACCGAGGCATCGCCGCTGAGGCTCAGGGTCAGTTGCTTGTCTTCGGCACTCAAGGCGAACAGCTCCATCACCCGGCGCGCTTCATCGGCCAGGGACACCGGCGCAAACGACACCCGCGCCGCCGGGTGGCTGACCTGCGCCAGAAACAGCATGTCGGAGACGATCCGCGCCAGGCGTTCCATCTCTTCGGTGCTGGATTCCAGCACCGCCTTGTACTCCTGCGGCGGTCGCTCCCGGGATAGCGTTACCTGCGCCTTGCCCATCAAATTGGTCAGTGGCGCGCGCAGTTCATGGGCCAGGTCATCGGAAAACTGCGACAGCTGCTGCACCCCGCCGTCCAGGCGCTGCAGCATGAAGTTGATGCCTTGGGCCAACTCGCTCAGTTCCTTGGGCAAGTTATCCACAGCCAGCCGGTGAGTCAGGTCCTGGGTGGTGACCTTGGCGGCGACGCGGCTGAACTGCTGCAGTGGCGCGAGCCCGCGTTGCACCACCCACCACGCACCGATGCCGATCAGCAGCAACAGCAGCGGCAGGGCGATCACCGTGGAGCGCAGGTAAGCACTGAGCAGCGCCTGATCGTCCATGCGGTCCAGCGACAGCAACACCCGCACACGTTCGCCGCTGGCCAGGCGCATCAGGCTGGAGGCGCTGAGCACTTGATTGCCGTTGCTGTCGTTCCAGTTCAGGTAACCGAGGTTCTGGCGTGGGGCAAAGTCGGTCAGCAGCGGTTCCTGGGGCTTGGCGCCGATGCTGAGCAGCACTGCTTCATCGGGCGCGGTGCCGACGATGGTCAGGTAGAAATTGTCATGCCCCATCACCAGGTCCATCAACGAATGGGGGCGGGCGCGGATGTCGCCGGTGCTCAGGCCCTGGGCCAGGCTGTGCTGGATCTGCTCCATCTTGCTTTCCAGGCCCTTGCGCGCCAGTTTCTCAAGCTCGTGGGTCAGCGCCAGGTACGCCAGAGTCGCGAGCAACACCACCAGGCCGGCGCCCATCAGGCTCACCGTCAGCCCGAGGCGCATCGACAGGCTGCTGGATCTCATTGGCGGGCCTCCAGCACATAACCCACGCCGCGAATGGTATGGATCAGCTTGACGTCACTCTGGTCATCCACCTTGGCCCGCAAGCGGCTGATGGAAACTTCCACCACGTTGGTGTCGCAGTCGAAATTCATGTCCCACACCAGGGAAATAATCTGCGTGCGGGTCAGCACCTCGCCGCACTGGCGCATCAACACATGCAGCAGGGCGAATTCCTTGGTGGTCAGGTCGATGCGCCGGGTGCCGCGATAGGCGCGGTGGCGGCGCGGGTCCAGTTCCAGGTCCGACACACGGAATACTTCCGGCACCGGTATGTGTTCGCTGCGCCGCAACAGGGTGCGCACCCGGGCCAGCAGTTCGGGAAACTCGAAGGGCTTGACCAGGTAATCATCGGCGCCCATGTCCAGGCCCTTGATCCTGTCGGCCAGCCGGCCACGGGCAGTGAGCATCATGACCCGCTGGTTGCTGTCGCGGCGCAGTTGCTCCAGCACGTCCCAGCCGTCCCTGGCCGGCAGGTTGACGTCGAGAATCACCAGTTCATAAGCGTGTTGCCCGGCCAGGTGCAGGCCGTCCACGCCACTGGCGGCGCAGTCGACCACGTAACCGCTTTCGGTCAGGCCCTGCTGCAGGTAGGCGGCGGTTTTTTGCTCGTCCTCAACTACAAGGATACGCATGGGGGTTTACCTTTTAATGAGAAGAGAGAGGGGGTATTTGAATGCTCGGCAGCCTGAAGGCTGAAGTAGCTTCAGGGTCAATCAACCAGTTTGTGACTGGTTGTTGCGGTAAACCGGCGGACAAAAAAAACGCCCCATCCGGGGCGTTAAAAATTCATCTCTTTCCAAAGGAGCTACACAAAAGCTTCAGAGATGAATGTGCTCGGTGTGCGCCGTTCAGATGGGTTGCTTCTCTGCGTCGGCGAGGGGTGTCTGGGCCACGGCTTGTTCGCCATGGACCTGCTGCTGTTGCTGGCGAAACTCGGCCAGGAACTGCCGGGAACGGTCGGCGCCGTCATCAGCGAGGGCGAAAGTGGAAGTAGCGCCGAGGAAACTGATCAATAACAGGTGACGTGGTTTCATGACTGTTCTCCAAGTAAGGCGGGTGCCGTTAGTTGGGTCCAGTATATGAAGTTCAACTTAACGAGAAGGTGAGGCACATATTACAGTTCTGACAGGCTTCAAATTGTGAACAGATGTTATTCAATTGTAGGAGCGAGCTTGCTCGCGAAGAACCAGAGGGCGCCGCGTCAAGCCAGATGCCCCGCGTTATCGTTAGCGACCTTCGCGAGCAAGCTCGCTCCTACAAAGAGCATCGTTTAGAGAATCGCCAGCGGGTATTCGACAATCAGCCGGACTTCTTCCAGGTCCGACTCAAACGCACTGGAGCGAACCGTCGCCTGGCGCAACCGCAGCGACAGGTCTTTCAGGTTGCCGCCCTGCACCACGTACTTGGCTTCGATATCCCGCTCCCAGCGGCGTTGATCGGTCAGCGGGTTGCCGGCCGCGTCCCGGCGCATGTACACCGCATTGGCGTTGCTGTAGTCGGCGCCGGAGCCCTTGCCGTAACGGGTCATGAACGAGAGGCCGGGGATGCCGAACGCCTGCATGTCGAGGTTGTAGGTGAGCATCCACGAGCGTTCCTTGGGCGAGTTGAAGTCGCTGTACTGGATCGAGTTGTTGAGGAAGATCGAGTCCGACATGCGCAGGTAGTCAAAGTCGTCATCCCCGTTGTTGCGCTGGTGCGACAGGGCCAGGCTGTGGCCGCCCATCTTGACCCCGAGCCTGGCGCTCCAGATGTTGTTATCGAACTCGCCCAGGCGTTTCTTGCCTTCGTCCACGGCCTTGTAATAGTTGAAGTCGCCAAACAGCGACACGTCATCGTTCAGCGGGTAACTGGCGGCGCTGCCGAAGTAGTACTGGTCCCAGGCGTCCTTCAGGCGGCTGGTGTACAGGCTGACGCTGAGGTGTTTGTTCACTTGGTAGTCGCCGCCGGCGTAGCCGATCCAGGGCGAATCCACCTTGCCCGCGTAAAAGGTCGCAAAGCCTTTGTCCATGCCGCTTTGGGTGGGCTGGCTCATGCCGTTCAGGTGCCCGGCCTGCAGGCTCAGGCCCTCGATACTGGTGTTTTGCGCAGTGACGCCGCGAAAGCTTTCCGGCAATACCCGCGCGTCGCCGTAGGCCACCACCGGGGTCAGCGGGAACACGTCACCGGCCTTGATCACGGTATCCAGCAGGCGCATTTTTACCGCGCCACCGAGCTTGCTGTAGCCGTCCTCGGGTTGGTTGTTGCTGTCTACCGGCAGCACGCCGAACGAACCCTTGCCGCCGCTGCGGCCGGTGCCGGAGTCGAGTTTCAGGCCATACATCGCAAAGGCATCCAGGCCGAAACCCACCGAGCCCTGGGTGAACCCGGATTCGAACTTGCCGATAAACCCCTGGGCCCAGGCTTCGGAGTAGCCATTGCCGGTGGGGCTTGACTGGCCCTTGCGATCGTCACGGTTGAAGTAGAAGTTACGCGCCAGCACGTTCAAGGTGCTGCCTTCGATAAACCCCTCGGGTTTATCGTCCTCGGCCATGCTCGCCAGCGGCGCAAGGCCGGCCAGGGCGGCGATGATTGAAAGGGGAAATGTGCGATGTGTACTCATGTAACGCTCCTCGGTATTGGCAGCTATTAGCTTCTTTTGATATGGGCGTTATTGTGGGTGTGGCCCAGGTTGATAGTTGCAAATAGCAGATAACGGCGAGGTGGTGGGCAAGTTACAATTTTGAAAGTTTTGTGGGATATAACAAATAAGTAATCCTTCGGTGAACCTTCCGACAGACTTGGTTAGTTACCCTTGGCCTGAACTTTCTACTTAATGAAGTCAGACGAGGATATCCTCATGAACAGCCTGAAAATTGCTTTAGCCACCGTTGCCCTTACCTTGTCGGTGGGCGTTATGGCCGAGAGCGGTGGCGACCGCACCTTCGCCCAGATGATGGAACGCAACGAGCAAGCCATGGCCGCCTATGCCGCTAAAAAAGGCAAGCCGGCGCCCGAGGTGCTGGTGTATCGCTATGGCATGCAGCTGGACATTGCCAAGGTGGTCAACGTCACGCCGCCGATCCGTTCGTGCAACGCCGTGCCGTCGCGCATGACCTACGAAGACTCCACCGGCAAGCTCAATACCCTTCAGTATCAGGTCATGGGTATCTGCCGTAACAACGGCAGTTGAGGCGCTGCAAAAATATAGTTGGGCGGCGCGCTAAAGCGCGCTTAAGAAAACACGGGCAGCGCCGATGCAGGTCAGATCCCTGTCCTTATTTGCCCTCGGTGCCGTCCATGTTCAACACCCGCCTCAAGCAGGAGCTGTCCGCTCTTCGCGAAGAATTGTCCAGCCTGCAACAGGTCAAGGAGAGCCTGGAAAGCGAAATGATGGCCCTGACCCTGGACCCGGATGGGCGCATCGAGTCCGTCAACGCCATCTTTCTGCAGGAGATGGCCTACCAGGCCAGCCAGTTGCAAGGCCGCTTGATCGAAGAACTGGTACCGGCGCACGTCAGGCAGGACGCCTTTCAACTGCGCTTCAAAAACGCCCTGGTGCGTGGCGAGCACTTCGCCGGTACCGTGCGCCTGAACCGTGGCAACGGCGATGAAGCGTGGCTGCGCTCCATCGTGCAGCCGGTGCGCAGTTCGGACGGACGCATCAAGCATTTTTCGGTGTACTCCAGCGACCTGACACGCACCATCGAGGCGTCTCGTGAACACGAAAACCTGATCACTGCGCTGGTGCGCTCCACCGCCGTGATCGAGTTTGACCTCAACGGGAATGTGCTGACGGCCAACGACCGTTTCCTCAATGGCATGGGCTACAGCCTGGCGCAGATCCAGGGCAAACATCACCGGATATTCTGTGAGTCGCAGGACGCCAACAGCGTCGAGTACCAACAGTTCTGGAAGCGCCTGAACGCCGGCGAATTCGTCGCCGGCCGCTTCAAGCGTATCGACAGTCATGGCCGCACAGTGTGGCTGGAGGCTTCCTACAACCCGGTACTCGACGCCAATGAGCGGCTGTACAAAGTGGTCAAGTTCGCCACGGTGATCACCGACCAGGTCAACCAGGAGCAGGCCGTGGCCGACGCGGCCAACATCGCCTACAGCACCTCCCTGCAAACCGACAGCAGCGCCCAGCGCGGCACCACCGTGGTCACCCAGGCGGTGGACGTGATGCGCGACCTGGCCAAGCACATGCAACAGGCAGGCGAGGGCATCGAAGCGCTGAACGCCCAGTCCCAGGTGATTGGCAGCATCGTCAAGACCATCAGCGGCATCGCCGAACAGACCAACCTGCTGGCCCTCAACGCCGCCATCGAAGCTGCCCGCGCCGGCGAGCAAGGCCGTGGTTTTGCGGTGGTGGCCGATGAGGTCCGGCAACTGGCGTCGCGTACCAGCAAGGCCACCGAGGAGATCGTCGGCGTGGTGCGCCAGAACCAGGACATGGCCCGCGACGCCGTGGCGCTGATGACCGATGGCCGCCTGCAAGCCGAACAAGGCCTGGCCCTGGCGGCCGAGGCGGGCACGGTGATCGTGGAGATCCAGGACGGTGCCCAGAAGGTGGTCAGTGCGGTGGGGCAATTCGCCAATCAACTGAGCAGCTAGTCACCGGGGCTCAGGGTTGAGGTATCGTAGGTTTTTTTTCCGAGCCTTTCGTCCATGAGCCCTAACCATCGCCGTGCCGTCCCGCTGTCCAAGGCCTACCGCTTGCTCAACCACGGCCCCACCGTGCTGGTCAGCGCCGCCCATAACGGCCAGCGCAATATCATGGCCGCAGCCTGGGCCATGCCACTGGATTTCGAACCGCCCAAAGTCGCCGTGGTGCTGGACAAGGCCACCTGGACCCGGCAACTGCTGGAAGGTGCCGGCACCTTCGTGCTCAACGTGCCGTGTGCGGCCCAGGCCGATATCGTACAGACCGTGGGCAACACCACCGGCAGCGAGACCGACAAGTTCGCGGCGTATGGCTTGCACACGTTCAGCGGCGAACACACCGAAGCGCCGATGCTTGAAGGATGCGTGGCGTGGTTGGAGTGCCGGTTGCTGCCGGAGCCGCATAACCAGCAGACCTATGATCTGTTCCTCGCCGAAGTAGTGGCGGCCCAGGCGGATGAGCGGGTGTTCAGCGACGGCCGCTGGCATTTCGAAGGGCACGATGGGTTGCGTACGTTGCACCATGTGGCGGGTGGGCATTTCCTGACGATTGGTGAGCCTGTTGATGGGCGACAGCTTTAAGCTGACTCCAGGCTGCTTTTGTGGCGAGGGGGCTTGTTGTGGAGAGGGGCTTGCTGTGAAGAGGGAGCTTGCTGTGGCGAGGGAGCTTGCTGTGGCGAGGGAGCTTGCTCCCGCTGGAGTGCGCAGCGCTCCCGCTTTTTTTGGGGCCGCTGCGCAGCCCAGCGGGAGCAAGCTCCCTCGCCACAGCAAGCTCCCTTGCCACAGCATGCTCCAAAGCCACATTGGGTGTATTACCACTGCACCTTGTTGAGGGCCTCGGCAAACGCCATCAACTTCGGCGAGTACTGCCGCGACGGCGGATACACCAGCGATATCGCCCGGCTGCGCCCGGCAAACTCCTCCAGCAAGGGCACCAGGCGCCCGGCCGCCAGATCCTCGCGCACCGCAAAATCCATCACCTGGGCAATGCCAAATCCGCCCACCGCGCCATCCACCAGCGCGTCACCGATATCAAAGATCAGCCTTCCTTCGACACTCACGTCCTGCACCTTGCCATCAAGTACGAATTGCCAGTCCACCAGCCGGCTGGTGCGCAGGTTGCGTACGGTCAGGCAGTTGTGGTCCTTGAGTTCATCGACGGTTTGCGGCGTACCAAAACGCGCGAGATAAGCCGGGGCGGCCACGGTGACCCAGCGCAACGGCGGCAGTGCCCGGGCGATCAGGCGCTGGTCCTGAATCTCGCCGGTGCGCAGAAGGGCGTCAAAGCCTTCGTCGACGATGTCCACCAGGCGGTCGGTCATCACCGCTTCAATGCGCAGGTCGGGGTATTGCAGGGTCAATTCGCCGATCACCGGCATCACCACCTTGCGGCCAAACAGCGACGGCGTGCTGATCTTCAGCAGACCGGACGGCGAGCTGCGGCGGTCGAGCATCTGACGCTCGGCTTCGGCCAGTTCCGCCAGCAGCGGCGCGCTGCGCTCATAGAGCATCTGCCCGTCCGGCGTGAGGCTGACGCTGCGGGTGTTGCGTTGCAGCAGGCGTACGCCCAATTGGTTTTCCAGCCGGGAAATGGCCCGGGACAAGCCCGATTGGGTCAGCCCCAGGTCCCCGGCAGCACGGGTGAAACTGCGGGTTTCGGCGACGCGAACCAGCAGGCGAACGGCGTTCAAATCCATGATTAAAGTCATTACTGAAAGAGTGATAAGGCTATTTATCATCTGTTGAGCATGAAAGACACTGGCGCCTCTCATTTTCTGGCAGGACGCTGTGATGTCTTTATCTCGACCCTCAGGCTGGATGTTGTCGTTGCTGGCAACCGCGCAACTGATCATCGCCCTGGACGCGACCATCGTGTTTGTCGCGCTGCCGCAGATCGGCAGCCACCTGGGTTTTTCCGCCCAGCAATTGCAGTGGGTGGTCAGCGCCTACACCGTGGCGTTCGGCGGTTTCCTGCTGTTGGGTGGCCGCGCCGCAGACCTGCTGGGCAAGCGGCGCTTGTACATCCTCGGTCAGTCGCTGTACGCGCTGTCATCCCTGGCGGCGGTGCTCGGCGCCAGCGCCTTGTTGCTGGTGCTGGCCCGGGCGGTGCAGGGCGTGGGCGGGGCGCTGTTGTTCCCGGCCACCTTGGCGCTGATCAACACCCACTACGCCGAAGGGCCGGCGCGCAACCGTGCGTTTGCGGTATGGAGCGCGGCGTCTGCGGCGGGCCTGGCCTTGGGTGCGTTGCTCGGCGGCGTGCTGACCCAGGCCTGGGGCTGGGAAGCGGTCTTCCTGGTGAATGTGCCGTTGGCCGGCGCCTGCGCCCTGGCGGCGCGCTACTGGATTCCCGTCGATGGCGAGCGGGCCCGTGGGCGCAATTTTGATATCAGCGGCGCGTTGACCGTGACGCTGGGCGGAACCTTGCTGGTGTTCGCCCTGGTGCAAGGGCCGGAGTGGGGCTGGGCGTCGCCGTCGACCCTGGGTTGCATGGCCCTGGCAGTGGCGCTGCTGGGGTTGTTCGCCTGGATCGAACACCGCGGCCGTGATCCCTTGATGCCGCTGCGGCTGTTGGGCTACCGCGAGTTGCGCATGGCCATGGTGTTGACCGCAGTGTTCATGAGCAGCTTTGGCGTGCAGTACTATTTTCTGGCGGTGTATTACCAGCAGGTCTACGGCTACAGCGTGTTGCAGGCGGGGCTGGCGTTTTTGCCGGCGACCCTGGTGTGCACCGCCGGCATCTGGCTGGCGGAACGTTCGCTGGCGCGGCTGGGTTTGCGCACCACCTTGGTCAGCGGCCAGTTGGCGGGCGCGGTGGGCATCGCCCTGGTGTGTGTGGCGTTGCCGACGGGGGCGGGGTTCTGGTCGTTGCTGCCGGGGATTTTCATCCTGAGTATCGGCCAGGGCATGACCTGGACGGCGATGTGGGTGGCGGCCGGGTTGGGCATCCGCCCGGGCGAGCAAGGTGTGGCGGCGGGCATGGCCTCCACCAGCCAGCAGATTGGCGGCGCGTTGGGGCTGGCGTTGCTGGTGTCGTTGGCGAATTCTGGCGCGACACAGGCGGGCGGGATTGAACTGGCGTTATGGTGGAGCGCGGCGATTGCATTGGCGGGGGCAGTTTTGGCGCTGGCGCTCAAAGAGCGGGTACCAGAGTCGAACGCCATTTCTGCAGCGACATAAATCAACTGTAGGAGCTGGCTTGCCTGCGATAGCGGAGTGTCAGCCAACAATTTATTAACTGATCCACCGCTATCGCAGGCAAGCCAGCTCCCACAGGTTGATCGCGTTTCAAGGCGGGATTTTCAGCGTCCGAGCATCTTCACCCAGCGCGACGGCGGCATGCCGAAGGTGCTGCGAAACTGGCGGGTCATGTGGCTCTGGTCGGTGAAGCCTGCGGTCAGTGCCGCATCCACCAGTGACTGGCCATGGCCGAGCAGGCTGCGCACCAGGTCCAGGCGGCGCATGGTCAGGTAGCGATAAGGGCTGGTGCCGAACAACAAACGAAAATCCCGCGACAACGCCCAGCGGTCACGATTGGCGTATTCCGCCATCTCGTCTAGGGTGATCGGGCGGCCCAGGGCGCTGTGGATAAATTCCCGGGCGCGCTCGGCGGCGCGGTAGTCGAAGGTCTTGCGACTGACGGTGATGCCCGACGCATTGTTCAGCGCCTGGGCCAGGTCGAACATCGCGTCCTGTTCCTGCAACGGATCGATCGGGCAATCCAGGCTTTGCAGCAACGCTTCGCTGGCGCGGTACAGCCACGGGTCGCTGGACAGCCCGCCGGGAATAAACGGCAACGGCTTGCCACCGAGCACCTGCTGGATCAGCGCCGGCTCCACATAAATCATCCGGTATTTGAAGCCTTCCTCGCTGCCGGCCCAACCGTCATGCACTTCGTCGGGATGGATCACCATGGTCCGCCCCGGCAGGCTGTGGGTCATGCCACCGCGATAGTGAAAACTCTGCACGCCGAACAGGGTGCGGCCGATGGCGTAGGTGTCGTGGCGATGGGGGTCGAAGCCAAATCCGGCAAAGTACGCCTCTATACGCTCCAGGCCACTGGCGTGGGGCGCGCGGTGCAGCCAGTCGATATTGGTCGCCATGATGAGTTGTCGCGCAAAGAGATGGAAATACGTTAACCCAGTCTGAATCCGCTGTCTGCCGGGGTCTTGTACGATTGTGCGCGGCGGATGCCGGGCCTATGATCCTGATTCCTGCACTGTCCTCGGCGGAATCCCACATGGAATTGTTCAATCCGGCCTACGCGGCTCCTCTGGTCTCGCTGGCCCTGCTCTGGACCGTCGCGGTCGTCACGCCCGGCCCGAACTTCTTCAACACCGCGCAACTGGCCGCCAGTTGCTCGCGTCGCCACGGCGTGGTGGCGTCCTCGGGCGTGGCCACCGGCACGGTGATCTGGGGGCTGGCAGGCGGCCTGGGGATCAAGTCGCTGTTCACCGCAGCGCCGATGCTGTACCTGGCGTTCAAGATCATCGGCGGCTGCTACCTGATTTACCTGGGGTTGAAACTGTTCCGGCGCTCGGCACCGTCCATGGCCCAGAACCTGTTGCCGGATGAGCCTCGGCGCTCACTGTTTTCCGCCTGGCGCCTGGGCTTGCTGGGCAACCTGTCCAACCCCAAGGCGGCGCTGTTCGTCGCGACGATCTTTGCGTCCACCATGCCGCAGTCACCGTCGCCGATGCTGCTGACCCTGGCGGTGATCACCATGGCGACGCTGTCGTTCAGTTGGTACTCCTGCGTGGCGCTGGTGTTTTCCAGCGAGCGGATGGCCAACGTCTACAGCCGTTCTCGCAAATGGCTGGACCGGTTTGCCGGCGGTTGTTATGTGCTGTTCGGGGCCACGCTGGTAGCGAATCGCTGACGGCTCATGGTAAGAAGCCTTACTTTCAAACGTGAGGCCGATCATGAGCAAGCTGCGGGTAGGGATTATTTTTGGTGGCCGTTCGGCCGAGCACGAAGTGTCGCTGCAATCGGCGCGCAACATCGTCGACGCACTGGACCGTTCGCGCTTCGAGCCGATCCTGATCGGCATCGACAAGGCCGGCCACTGGCACCTCAACGACACCTCGGGGTTTTTGCTCAACGAGGAAAACCCGGCGCTGATCGCCCTCAACCAATCCAACCGCGAACTGGCCGTGGTGCCGGGCAAGGCCAGCCAGCAACTGGTGGAAACCGCCAGCCAGGCCTCGCTGGAGCATGTCGATGTGATCTTCCCGATCGTCCACGGCACCCTCGGTGAAGACGGCTGCCTGCAAGGGCTGCTGCGCATGGCCGACTTGCCGTTTGTTGGCTCTGACGTGCTGGGTTCGGCGGTGTGCATGGACAAGGACATCAGCAAACGCCTGCTGCGGGATGCCGGGATTGCCGTGACGCCGTTCATCACCCTCAACCGTCGCACAGCGGCGCGTACCACCTTCGAACAGGCCCAACAGACACTTGGATTGCCGATGTTCGTGAAGCCGGCGAACCAGGGTTCATCCGTGGGCGTGAGCAAGGTAGGCAGCGAGGCTGAATACCACGCGGCCGTTGAGCTGGCCCTGGGGTTTGATGAAAAAGTGCTGGTGGAATCGGCAGTAAAAGGCCGGGAAATCGAATGCGCCGTGTTGGGCAACGAGAACCCCATCGCCAGCGGCTGCGGCGAGATCGTGGTGCGCGACGGGTTCTATTCCTACGACAGCAAATACATCGATGACCAGGCGGCCCAGGTGGTGGTGCCGGCGGACATCAGTGTTGAACACAGCGAGCGCATTCGTGCGTTGGCCATCGAAGCGTTTGAAACCCTGGGCTGCGCCGGGCTGGCGCGGGTGGACGTGTTTCTGACGGATGAGGGTGAGGTGCTGATCAACGAGATCAACTCGTTGCCGGGTTTTACCCGCATCAGCATGTACCCCAAGTTGTGGCAGGCGGCGGGCATGAGCTACAGCGAGCTGGTAAGCCGGTTGATCGAGCTGGCGCTGGAGCGGCATGCGGGGCGTAAGGGGCTGAAGATCAGCCGGTGATTTTTACGGTTTTAGACTTGGGAGCGCCGATTACTTTTTCATGAGCGCGACTCCATTGTGGCGAGGGAGCTTGCTCCCGTTGGGCTGCGCAGCAGCCCTGAAACTGGGTACGGTGCTCTTCCTGAAAAAACGCATCAGCTCATTCTGGGGGCGCTTCGCACCCCAGCGGGAGCAAGCTCCCTCGCCACAAATTGAGTGTTGCCGGAGACGGTGTTGTTATAGGTCGCTTTATCGTTGTGCTTTTCGCGAAATCCACGAATACAACAACGTCTTGCGCTCCGTACTGTCATGGGTCCTTCGGCGATAACTCGCAAACGCCGGTGAGGTGCAATACGTACACACCTCGCTCACCTCAACCTGCTCACGCTTGATCCCCGCCGCCTCCAGCAAGATCAGCGCATAACGGCTCAAATCAAACCACGCACTCAAGGCCTGCCTGGGTTCTGGCGGCTGAATCTCTGGTGCCAACAACGGCCCCGGCTGCTCGAGCGTCCACGGCGCATTCCCGTCCAGCCATAAGTGCCCCTGACTCGCCTGCAACTGCGCCACAAACTCGCCGCTCACCTCATAACAACAAGGCTTGATCGACGGCCCGATCGCAATCCGCAACTGGTTCAGCGCCACGCCCTCGGCGCTGAACCGTTGCATGGCATTCGCGATGATCCCGCCTTGCAGCCCCTTCCAGCCGCCATGAATTGCCGCAACAAGATCCCCATTTTCCGAGGCGATCAGCAGCGGCAAACAGTCGGCAGTGATCACCGCAATCGGCTGCGCATCCCGGCTGAAAACCCCGTCGGCTTCCACCGTATTGGTCATCAGCTCCGGGCGCCATTCAATGGTCGTGGCGCTGTGCACCTGCTTGCAGATGAACACCGCGTCCGGCCGCAATGGATCGTCAATCGTACAAAACCCATGGTCGACGCCAACCAGGGCGCCGAGGTTATTTGCCTTGTGCACGCGCAGCTCTCCAGTGAGTCACATCAGTCCCCGAGGGCCTCGCCTTCACGACGCGGATCAGCCCCGCCGATCAACGATACCTTGCCCTGTGCATCACGCACCCGAACGATCGCCTGGGCGCCGCTGGTCATGTCGATTTCGCTCAGGGCGTGGCCCTTGTCCTTCAGCGCCTGCTTCAACGGCGCACTGAATAACCCGGCTTCCAGCTCGGTAGGCCCGTTGCGGCTGCCGAAGTTGGGCAGGCCGACGGCGGCTTGCGGGTCGAGGTTCCAGTCGAGCATGGCCACCAGGGATTTGCTCACATATTCGATGATCTGCGAACCGCCCGGCGAACCCACCGTGGCCACCAGCTCGCCGCTCTGGCGATCAAACACCAGCGTCGGCGCCATGGACGAACGCGGGCGTTTGCCCGGCTCGATGCGGTTGGCCACCGGCTGGCCGTTCTCTTCGGGGATGAACGAGAAGTCGGTCATCTGGTTGTTCAGCAAAAAGCCTTGGACCATCACATGGGAGCCGAATGCCGACTCCACGGTAGTGGTCATCGACACCGCGCCACCCACGTCATCCACTGCCACCACTTGCGAGGTGGAAATACGCAGCGGCGAGCGATCCGGCGCGTAGGCCACCTGAATGCCCGCAGGCTTGCCCGGCTTGGCGACGCCCATGCTGCGCTCACCAATCAATGCGGCACGGCCGGCCAGATAATCCGGCGCGACCAGCCCGGCCACCGGCACTGGCACGTAGTCGGAATCCGCCACGTACTGCGCGCGGTCGGCATAGGCCAGGCGGTCGGCCTCGGCGATCAGGTGCACCGCTTCGGGCATCGGCTCCAGGCCAGCCGGGGAGTCGTTCTTCACCGGTTTCAACAGCGCAAGCGTCATACGCGGGTCGCGGGCTTCCAGGGCCTGCAACGTGCCGAGGATCTGCGCGATGGCGATCCCGCCCGACGACGGTGGCGGCATGCCGCAGACTTTCCAGCGCTTGTAGTCGGTGCACAGCGGCGCCCGCTCAACCGCGCTGTAGCCCTTGAGGTCGGTCAACGTCAGGCTGCCGGCGTTGCTGTTGCCCTGCACCTTGCGGGTGATTTCCTCGGCGATCGGGCCGTAGTACAGCGCGTCCGGCCCTTCCTTGGCGATGCGCTTGAACACGTTGGCCAACGCAGGATTCTTCAACAGCGTACCGGTGGCCTTGGGGCTGCCGTCGGCATTCAGGAAGTAGGCGGTCATTTCCGGTGAGCGGCTCATGTAACGGTCGGCGGCGATCAGGCTGTGCAGGCGCGCCGAGATCGGGAAGCCCTGTTCGGCCAGGCGAATGGCCGGCTCGAACAGCGTCGCCCATTGCAGGTGGCCGGTCTTTTTGTGGGCCATTTCCAGGGCGCGCAACACGCCCGGCGTTGCCACCGAGCGCCCGCCAATCTGGGCCTGCGGGAACGACATCGGCGTGCCGTCGGCGTTGAGGAACAACCGCTCGGTAGCACCAGCCGGCGCGGTTTCGCGACCGTCATAGGCCTGCACCTTTTTGCCGTCCCATAGCATGATAAACGCGCCGCCGCCGATCCCGGACGACTGCGGTTCCACCAGGGTCAGCACGGCTTGCATGGCAATCGCCGCGTCGATGGCCGAGCCGCCCTTGCGCAGGATCTCGCGCCCGGCTTCGGCGGCCAGCGGGTTGGCGGCGGCGGCCATATGGCGCTCCGCGTGGCGGGTGCTCATGTCGGTGCGATAGCCCGAGCCGAGTTCCGGGGCGGGCGGCAGTTCCGGCGCGGTGGCGCTGTGGCAGGCGGCGAGGGTGAGGGCAGTGGTAATCAGTGAGAGGGCGGTAAGGCGTTGACGGTGGAAAATCGAAAACACGCGATGACTCCGTTCATTTGAGAATGATCTGTTGTCCGTGGGGTAAATGTACCTCAGTGCGCAAAAACGATCTTGGGCAAATCAGCCTGTGCGGGACAATGCTACCCGCTATCAAGACGGCTGCAGGTACAGGGAACCAATGCCTACAAATGGTCACTAGGGAGTTTTGAGCAGAAACTTCGAGAGGTTGCAATGAATTCAGTACCAGAAGGCCTGGCCGGATCGTATCGTCAGGGTGTGGAGTCGCCGATAACGTCAGTCACCGAAGGCGCTTCTCAGGAAACGCCTGTAAAACAAACGCACAAAGGGCTTTCAGGCTGGTTCTCGAAAGCTCCGTCTCCCGAGCAACTGAGCCGCTACCAATCGTTGCAACCCACTTCGATGTTGTTCACGCCGACCCTCAAAGAGGGGAAAGTACAGGCGGATGGAACCCGTGAGGGCCAGGAGATTGCGCGCCATTTGAACCAGGCGAACAAGCAGTATGTCGCCGAGGATCATGGCGGTGCGGGCAAGCATGCATTGGGCTTCAAGGATGAGCGGCACTACCGGTTTCAGATCCAGTCCACACCTGCTGCGGCGGCGGTGTTCAAAAGCAGCCGCCCCGAGGACCGGGCATCAACCCCCGCGGGCAACAACCCGGGCCGGGCCCTCATGGGGATTATCAGCCAGGTACACACCACCGTTGATGACCAGCAGTATCGTCTGGAGGGCGGGCGCCTGTACCGTTTCGATCCAGCCATCACCACCTGGTTGCCTGACCCCGACACTCGCGCCTTGAGCCGTATCAGCCTGACCCGTGAGGGCCAGTTGCTCAAGGTGCCCCTGGGCATGGCAGACAGCAGCGTCGAGGGCAAGACCACGGTCTCCCTGAGCGATGCCCCGGGTGGCTCCATTCTGCACGCGGCAGGGACGAGGTTGCGTGCGCTGGACGAGGCCGGTAACCCGCTGCAACTTACGCGTATAGGGTTGTCCGGCAATACCCTCCATGCAACCAATGCCCATGGCGAATTGTTGCAGGCCGATCTGCAACAGGCGCAGGGCGGCGTGCTGACGATGACCGTGCAACCGGTTGAGTCGTTGGAGCGGGCATTGAAGGGGGCGGTCAACGTCGAGGGATTTTTCCATGACGATGCGGGGCAGCTCAACACGCTGGTTCGGGATTCGCGCCAGCAACTGCACAGCGCACCCTTGGCCGGCAAGGACTCACTGAGCCCGCAATGGAACCTGAGTGATGTGCTGGTCAAGGGCATCGAAAAAGGGTTGCCGCAGCCGAGCTTGCAGGCATTGGCCGGGGCGGTCGATCTCGGGCAGCGCGGAAAGGTTGCACTGGATGAGGGCAATCTGCTGGTCTGGGACAGGGCGACGCAACGCTGGGAGCGCGATCCGCAGGTGGGCCTCCAGGGGCTGGAGCGAGGGCTGGATGGCCGTGGTTATGTGCTGCAGGATGGGCAGTTGAAGGCGGTGGCGACCCAGCAAGCCCGGGAACCGATCCATGAAGGCGCGAGCCACGACTTGTCAGCGCTACCCAAACCTCGTACGCAAGTCACCCTTGACGAGGTCTTGGCAGGAAACAACCAGCAGAAAGTCACGGCGTTTGCCGTGGCTGACGCCAGGACGTATGTGACGGCCAATCAAGACCATCAGCTTCAGGTCAACCTGGGCGGTGTTGCCCGCCAGTTGACCCTGACCCCGCCCATCGCCGTGCAGGTGTTGGCACTGGATCAAGACGCAAACCTCTACGCCCGAAGCAAAGACGGCGAGCTGTTCACCTTGAAGCGCGAGGATTGGCAGGAGCGCCCCGAGGCTGCGTTGAGCTGGAGCAAGGTCGAGCTGCCGAAGGGGCAGCGGCTGGACTCTCTGCGCATGGGCGCCGACAAGCACCTGGTGGGGGAGTGGGATAAGCGCTTCTTTCGCCTGGAGACATCCGCCGAGGGCACGATGACGTGGGGGCCGGTGCCATCGGCATCGTCCGCCCCTGGTCAGTCATTAACCGAGACCCTGGCAGGCGCCCAAATGCGCGCCCAGTTTCCGGGTGGCGCACTGTCCGCCACCAGTAACGTGCTGGGTCAGACCACTGAAGGTGTTCCGCTCAAGCGCGGTTTTTTCGCAGGGGTGAACGCGCACTTTCATCCGTTGGACAGCCTCAAGGAAATGGGCAAGGGCATTCAGCATCACTTCACCGGTCGCCAGGGCCTGGAAAGCGTCTACACCGAAAACAAACACCTGCACGAGCAACTCAAGGCGCTTTCCCAGGCCAGGCCGGTTCCCGGCGATATTCAGTCGCGCCTGGAAACCCTGAGCCAGTCGGGGCCGCGCGAGGCGTTGGCCAAGGCCATCAGTGAAGCACTGGCCAAGGTGGAAAAAGACAGCAAGTCTGCGGCGCAACGCCTGGGGGATGCGCATGGGATAACGTTTGATCCGAAGCCCGGCTTGAGTCGGGCGAACATTCAATCTGAGTCGACGCTGCATCAACTGTACGAGGCGTTCAAACGGCTGTCGCCCTCCACACAGAAAGAGACCGCGGCGTTGCTGGCCAATTTCGAGGGGCAGGCCCTGTCGCTTGCGGCATGGGACCCAGGCCGCAAGCGCGACCTCAGTCATCCCTCGGCGATGATCGAAGGCGACCTGATTCACCAGGCCAGCACCCTTAAGCAACTGACGGATTTGACGGTTGAGCTGGAGCGAGCCTCCGGTATGAGCTCGAGTGCCCTGGAAAGAATCAAGCAGTCCCTCGAATCCGTGATGAAGGACTATGAGCAAAGCCTGGTGCACAAGCTGTCCGGTCAGAACGTCGCCAGCTATGACCAGGCCGAGACGCTCTACAAAAACTTCAAGCTGCTGGCGAAGGACCTCGGAACCCCCGGATCGGCCCTGCATTGGCACCTCTCGCGGTTGTTGGGGCTGCCTGCCGATGGGAGCCTCAAGGAGGCGATGACGCAAGAGATCCAGCAGATGGGGAGCGGCCAGACGTTGTCCCCAAGCCGCACCAAGGGCAAAAACCTGGGGGCCATGGTGACCGGAATAAAACCGGTGGCGCCGCTGGAGTTTTTTGTCGGCGTGTCCAAGTCCCATTCCAACGGTGTCAGCATCAGTCGTACCGACAAAGGCGCCAAGTTAGAAATCAGCATGGATGACACCCGTCGGTTGGCCGCCTCGGTGGCCTCCGGGTTGACCCTTGGCAAAGGCCCAGAAGTCGTGGGCCACGGCCTGCGGGTAGCGGCGGAAATGACCGCGGCGCTGGCCAATACCAAAGGGTCGAGTATCGGTTTCGACGTGAAAGAAGCTGACTTTCCCAAGATGATGTCGATCCTGATGGGAGAGCAGGGCAACGTCTTTGACCTGCTGCAGTTGGGTGAGGCTCACGCCGTGGGTGAGAGCTCGAAAACCAACGTTGACCTCAGCCTGGATGCGCTTGCGCAATTGCGTTTGCTCTACCACCCGCAGGAAGATGTTCCCGAGGTGGCCTCGGTGCTTCGAGCCGGCGTGGGGCTGGTGGGTAACGTCAATCTGGCCCACTTTGACCAAAGCCAGTCAACCAGTCGTAGCGCCGCGGGTACAAGCCAGGGTGGCGCAACCAATGCACAACTCCTGCGCCAGGGCGGTGTGGGTGTCAACCTCGGCCCGCTGAATGCGGTGGGGCTGGGCATGCCGGGAGGCCCTGGCCATGGCGCAGCAGTGTTCGCACTGCCGGAGGTGTCGGTCATGGTGAAGTTTGATCGCGGGCAATCCCGGGGTTTCAGCTTTTCCTTCAAGCGGCCAGAGCCTGTGGCTCAGTCAGCGATCGACAGCCTTGTCAGTGACCTTTCTCGCTACGCTCCCGGATTCAAAGGCGACCTTGGCGCCCTGAAGCTGGAGGGCAAACCGGTGGCAGAACAACTGGCCACGCTGCAACGGTTTCTGGAAACGCATCCCGCGACCGCAACGAAACTCGAGGCTTACCACACACTCAACGACTCACTGGATAAGCTCGTTCACCAGCAGAATCTGGTAGAGAAGGGGCTTCGCCAATTGGTGTCGGTGACGGCGTCTGCCACTTACGTCGGTTTGCGTGATGATGGACAGCATGCCTGGTTGAACGATGTTGCACCGGCCAACAAAGCTGACATTGTGCAGTGGCTCAAGGATGACCCACAGTTTGCCCAGGTGCTGGACCAGTTGCAGAACGGCGAAGGGACCTCGGTGGGCATCGGCCTGGAACTCAAGCCGGATGTGGTGCGCGCCGTCGAGCGCAAAATCCTCGACGGTGAAAGCCCGGAGTCGCTGATCAAAGAGGCCTTAGGCAAGCGTGAAAACCTGCGCATCAAAACCATGAGCCTCAGCTATACCGCGAGCCAGTCCCATGCGATGTCGATACCCTCAATGACCAATATCGGCTTTTCGAGCAACGCCGCACTGAGCCATACCCATAAACGCGTCAATGCCGAACTGGAGTACGGTGCCAACGCGGACAAACCCCTGAGAATGAAGTTGAACGATACGCTGAGCAGCCCGCTGCCCGCTGAGTTGACCCTTGATTTGGCGGATCAGCGAGTCCGGACACCTCGCGCCCCGAAGGTCGCGTAAAAAAAAGCCCGCGTGATGCGGGCTTTTTTTGATCGCTCCCACGCGGGCGCGAACCCGTTGCATTGAATTTGGTTGTGCGATACAACTACTTGCCTCTTCATTCGGGAAAAGGGTGTCCCCGTGAACCGTTCAATGCCAGACCTTATCGATCAGATCCGCTGTGCCTCTCGCCTGATGGTGCGAGAGCTGGGCTTCATGCAGCCGAAGTTGGCGGCCAGCAGCTACCCGCCTTCCTCCGTTCACACCCTGGTTGAAATCGGCGAGCGCGGCGCGCTGACGGCGGCGGAACTGGTCACGTTGCTGGGGCTGGAAAAGTCGTCCGTGAGCCGCATGGTGCGCAAGCTGATCGAGGCGGGCGAACTGGAAGAGTTTGCCCACGAGGACGATGCCCGCTCGAAAAAACTGCGGCTCACTGCGCGAGGCCAAAAGACGCTGGGCGACATCGAGACGTTTGCCCGGCGGCAGGTGGGCGAGGCGATTGCCGACCTGTCCAGCGAACAGCAACAGGCTGTCAGCCGTGGCCTGGACCAATACGCCGGCGCCTTGCAAACCCAGCGCACCGGCACCCGGCAACCCCGGCACTACCGCATTGCCCGTGGCTACAGGCCTGGCGTGATCGGACGTATCGCGCAGATGCACGCCGAGTACTACGCCCAGCACGCAAACTTTGGCCAGCCGTTTGAAAGCCTGGTGGCGGCGGACATGGCCGAGTTGATGGGGCGCTTATCCAACCCGCGTAACGAAGTGTGGACGGTGCTGGACGGGGCACAGATCGTCGGCTCGATCGCCATCGATGGCGAGGGCGAAAACGGCGAGGCGATCCTGCGCTGCTTCATCCTCGACCCGTCGGCCCACGGCCAGGGCTTGGGCAAGCAGTTGTTGAAGGAGGCAGTGGATTTCTGTGATGAACACCGTTTTCCGGCGGTGCGGTTGTGGACGTTCAAGGGCCTGGATGTGGCGCGCAAGCTCTATGAAAACGCAGGCTTTGTGCTGGAGTCGGAACAGGAAGGGCAGCAGTGGGGCAAGGCGGTGGTGGAGCAGTGTTTTGTGCGGCGTGGTATTTGACGCAACAGCGCCCCGCGTGACGGTGCGCTGCGGCTTGGCCGCTTAGAAGTCCCAGCGCGTGGTGAGCATCACATTGCGCGGGGTGCCGTAATAGGCCGTGTTATAGAAGCCGATGTTGGTGTAGTACTGCTTGTCGAACAGGTTGTTGACGTTCAGCGTCGCGGAAAGATGTTCGCTGACCTGATACTTGGCCATCGCGTCCACCACCCAATAGGCTTCCTGCGAGAACTCTTCGTTTTGCGCCTTGGGCCGGTTGTACACCACTTGCCAGCTTCTGCTCTGCCAGCGTGCGCCGCCGCCGACGGTCAGGCGGTCCAGCGGGCCCTTGAGTTTGTACGAGGTGAAGAAACTGAGCTGGTCCTCCGGCTCCCAGGTCGACGCCTTGTCGCCATTTTCATCCCGCAGGATCTTGTGGGTGTAGCCGGCCTGGGCCTGCCAACCCGGCGCCAGCTCGCCGGACATCTCGGCCTCGAAGCCCTTGGTCTTGGCCTTGATGCCTTTCTCGGCGTACCCGAGGGACGGGTTGGTCGGCGCAGCGTTGTATTCGGCGTCGGGCTCCGCGCGGTTGGTTTCATGCACTTCGAAGTAGGCCATGCTGGTGTTGAGCCGGCCCTCGAAGAACTCGCCCTTGAGGCCGGTTTCGTAGTTCTTGCCTTCATCCGGTTCCAGCAATTTGTTGTTGCGGTCGCGGCTGTAGCTCGACGGCATGAAGATGTCGGTGTAGCTGGCGTACGCGGTGAAGTTGTCGTTCAGGTCGTAGGTGACCCCGGCGTAGGGCACCAGCTTGCCGGTTTCGGTGGAGTCGTCATCGCCGCGCAATTTGTAGTTGGCCACGCGGCTGCCGAGGAACAGGTTCAAGTCATCCGTGAGGTTGAAACGTGCCGCCATATAGCCTGCGGATTGCCGGGTGGTGGCATCGATGGTCCGCGTCGGCGCACCCCAGTCCGGCTCTGGAACGTTGCCGTCGAAGTTCCAGAAATCGATCTGGTTGTTGCCCACAAAAGTGGGGTCGCCGTAGTCTTTTCCGGTCCAGTGGGAGTTGGAGGCCGACGCGCCAATCACCAGTTCATGGGTACGGCCCAGCAGGCTGAACGGGCCGCTGGCGTAGATATCACCCGAGTCGGCGCGGGTGTTGCCGGTGAATTTGTTGGCGTACAGGGACGACAAGCCGGTGGCGGCGTACGGGCCACTCATGATCGAGCCCAGGGGCGCGTCGTAGCCCATGAGTTGGTGGGTGTATTGGCCCTTGATCACCCAGCCATTGTCGAAGTTGTGTTCCAGGGTGGAGAACGCGCTGCGGGAATACTGCTCCCAACGGCTCCACTTGGCGCCGTTGTTGTAGGAGCGTTTCACGTCGATGCGGTTGCCGCTGCGGTCGAACAGCGCCCGGCTGCCGGACCAGCCCGAGCCCTGCGGGTCGCTGTCCAGGTAATCGAAGCCAACGGTGAGCAGGGTGTCGTCGGTCAGGTCGGCTTCCAGCGTGCCGAAGTACACATTGGTGTTGCGCTGGTAGTGGTCCATGAACGAGTGCTTGTCCTGGTACGCCGCCACCGCCCGTCCGCGCACGTTGCCGCTGTCGGTCAGCGGGCCACTCACGTCGATCTGGGAGCGATAGTTGTCCCAACTGCCGGCGCCCAGTTCGACACTGGCCTTGAAGTCTCGCGTGGGCTTTTTGCGGATCAGGTTGATCGTCGCGCCAGGGGCGCCGGCGCCGGTCAGCAAGCCGGTGGCGCCCTTGAGGATTTCCACCCGGTCATAGATCGCCATGTCGCTGAGGGTCTGGCTGGACGAGTAGGCGGAGTTGCGCAGGGTCGGGATGCCGTCGTACTGGAAGTTCTCCACCGAGAAGCCGCGGGCGTAGTAATTGTTGCGCTCGCTGTCGAAGGTCGACACGGTGATACCTGGCGTATGGCGCATCACGTCGTCGATCGAGGTGAGCGCGAAGTCATCCATATGCTGGCGCGTGATCACGGTGATCGACTGCGGGGTTTCCCGTGGCGTCAGCACCATGCGCGTGGCGGTGGCGATGGTGCCCGGGGTGTAGGAGCCGGTGCCTTCAGTGATAGTGCCCAACTGGTTGGCGCTGATCTCGGTTGCGCCCAGTGCCAGCGTGCCGCTGGCCACCGGCAGGCTTTCCAGCTGGTAGCCATCGGCGTTGCCGGTTGCAGCGAAGCCGGTGCCGGCCAGCACCTGGGCGAACCCGTCTGTCACGCTGTAGCTGCCGCGTACACCGGGGCTGTTCAACCCGGCCACCTGTTGCGACAGGAACGAAATCGGCACGCCGGCGGCCTGGGCATAACGGGTCAGCACGTCACCGAGTGGGCCTGGGGCGACGTCGAACGTCTGTACCTGCTGTTGCGCATACGCCAGGCCCGGCACCGCCAGCGGCAGGCAGCCAAGCAACAGTCGACTGGCCAGCAACAGGCCGCCGCGAGTGGGGGTTGAAGACATGTGATCGGTGCTCCTTTGGATGTTGGCCAAGGGAAGGACGCGGCAAAACCGAAAACACGCAGCGCTGCGCAAAAAATTATTCGGCAGGTACTTTCAAGCGCACGCGAGTGAGCCACGGGGTGTAGGTGCTGACTTCAATCGGCAGGGAGCGCGAGAGCAGGCGCAGCGCACGGTCGCTGTCGTCAGTCGGCAGCATCACCGTCACGCGCATGCCTTGCAGCGCCTTGCGATCAAACATCAAAACGCCCGGGCGATGCCGCGCCAGGCGCTCAAGCACATCCGCCAGAGGCTCGTCGTTGGCCAGCAATTGATGGGCCGCCCAGGCTTGCTGCTGGGCCTGCACATCGACACTTTTCGGCGTGCCCGGGCCGCTTGCATCCAGGCGCACCTGCTCGCCCGGGCCGAGGGTGATCGTGTGCCCGGCGCTGTCGATGCGGGTCGAGGATTCGAGCATCTTGACCACGGTGGCGGTGTCGCTGAGCTCGACGATAAAGCGCGTGCCCAGGGCGCGAATGCTGCCTTGGGGGGTGTCGACATAAAACGGGCGCTGGGCGTCCTTGGCCACCGTCACCAGCATCTCACCGTGCAGCAGTTGCACGCGGCGCTGGCTGGCGTCCAGGTGCAGGTTCACGGCGGAGTTGCCTTCCAGTTGCAGGTCACTGCCGTCGGCCAGCAGCGTCTGGTGCCATTCGCTTCGGCCGGTGCTCAGGTCGGCGAACAGGTAGCCGCGCTGCTCGTACTGATACGCGGGCACGCCCGCCAGCAGCAGCGCCAGGGCCAGGCACTTGACCAGCGTTGCCCCATGGCGAGGCTGCCGGGCGCGACGTAACGCAGCGCGGGCCGGCGCTTGTTTGAGCGGCTGCAAGTGGCCCTGAAGGCGGGCAATGGCTTGCGGGTGCTGTGGGTCGGCGGCCAGCCAGGCATGAAACGCCTGTTCGTTGGCGGCATTGCCTTCGTGATCCAGCCGCACCAGCCATTCGGCGGCCTGGCGCAACACTGAGTGGGGCAGAGGCTGACTCATGGCTGTGCGCACGCATCGCACGCCAGCAAGGCTTCCACCAGATCGTTCTGCACCGTGCGCACCGAAACGCCCAGGCGCTGGGCAATCTGCGCCTGGTCCAGGCCTTCGAGGTAACGCAGGATGAAGGTGTCGCGGATCCGCTTGTTCATACGTGCCAAGGCCCGGTCAATCGCCTCAAGCATTTGCGCGGCTTGCAGGATCTGCTCCGGTGAAGGCGCCTGTTCCAGGTACGCGGCGCAGCGTTCCAGCTCTTCGCGGTAGGCCTGTTCCAGGCGTCGACGGCGGCCATTGTCCATCAGCAAGCGGCGCGCGATGGTGGCCAGATAAGCCCGTGGTTCACCCGGCGCCACGTAAGTGCCCGATGCCAGCAAGCGTACGAAAGTGTCCTGCGCCACGTCGGCCGCCTGATGGGAGCAATGCACACGGCGCCGCAACCAGGTCAACAACCAGCCGTGGTAGCCGCGGTACAGCGCATCGAGCGTAGGCGCATCGGTGGGCGAAGCCAGCTTCATGAGATAATTTCGTAAGTGAGAATTAATCCCATTCTAGTGGTTTAAAACTTCGGGCTGCAATAGACGGCACACCAACGGTTGAGAGAGACTTTCCCAGGGTAGTGGCATTAAGCTATCTGCCGCATAACCTTTCTGACATTTAATCGGGTTTGAATTTATCTATGGGTCGTTCCTTTGCTTGGGTCATTCCGTTGTGCCTGGTGGCTGCTGTTGGAGCGGGGTGTTCTTCTCATAAAGGCCCGCCGCCGGCCAAACCCAAGCCGGTCGTACTGACGGCGGACGACCACCATGCGAAGGTGATTTTCAGAATGCTCAGCACTGAATCACAGGTGCATTTCAGCGTTGGCCCGGCGGGAAACCTGAGCAGCGTGGGGAGTGTTTACAACGATGCCCAAGAGCAACAAATGCCGGCGTTTGCCCGCGGGTTGTACAAGGGGCTGGCCCGCGGGCTCTATCAGGTGCGGCCGTTCCGGGATACGCTGGTGCCGGCGGATCAGGTGACCGTGGTAGAGGGCGTTGCGAACTGGCGCAACGATCGCGGCACGTCCTATACCCTGGAAAAGTGCGGGCCGTTGTCCCGCAGTTTCCTGCCGAAGGCTAACAAAACCTATCTGGTGGAGTTTGATTTGCAAGGACTCTCGGTGTGCAGCGAGAAGATTTATGACGTGACAGTGGAAGGGCAAAAGGACCTGGTTTTACCGGTAGCGATTTAATGGATTGACACCTTCCCATCCCGTTTTCTGGAGTTTTGATGCGCACTTCACCGCTGGTTTTCGTCCTTGCTGCACTGCTGCTCAGTGGCTGCAGCATCCCGTACCAAACCCCTGAAGCTCGCGCCCAGATAGAGCAAGACCTGGGCGTTTCCGGCAGTGACATCATCGACATCTCCTACACCAACTTCTGCAAACTGAAGTACGGCGATGAAGCGATCTGCCATGCCGAGCAAGGCTTGGCGGTGCTGACCCGCAAAGGGCTGATCCTGAGCAAGTACCAAAGCAGCCGGTACGTGCCGGCCTACACCCTGAAAACCGCCGAAGTGCTGTGCGGCCATACCGCCACTTCCCGGGAAGCGGCGGAAGCGTTGAACATGTTTACCGCGGACTCCAACTTCGTGTTGCTGCCGCTCAATGCCGACAAGCAATGGAATGGCGCGATGCACCGGGAGATGGTGGATTACTTGCTGGCGGATGGTCAGCCATTGTTGATTGGTGCGGGCGCGAAGGCGGTAAGGCCGAGCGGCAAGAAGAAGTACGGCGGAGGGATGATTCCTGGGACAAAGATTCCGTACTTCACCGAGTTTGAGTATTCGGAGTTGGTGAATCCTTGTCCGGGTGCACCAAGTGATGCAGCCCACAGCGACTGAGTTGTTTAAATATCGTAGGGGTTGATCAGGGCGGTCAGTACATGGTCCGCCCAAACCCCGTTGATCTTCAGATACGCCCGCGCTTCACCTTCTCGTTCAAACCCCAGCCGCGCCAGCAGGCGCGCACTGCGCTCATTCTCCGGACGGTAGTTGGCCATGATTCGGTGCAGCTGCATTGCGTTGAACACATGAGCAATGCCCGCCGTCAGCGCTTCCTGCATCAGGCCCAGGCCTTGGGCGGATTCAGCCAGCGCGTAACCCAGGTGACAGGCCTGGAACGCACCACGCACGATATTGCTGAAGTTGCAGGCGCCGATGATTGTGCCGTGGCTGAATATCAGCAGGTGCAATGCTTCACCGTTGGCGGTTTTGTCGGCCATGGTTTCGAGGCGTTCGGTGATGGCTGTCAGTTCGAAAAAGGCTTCATCGCGCGACGGTTCCCAAGGCTTGAGGAAGTCGCGATTCTCCAGCAGGTACGCTTGCAGGGCACGTGCGTGGGAAGGGTGGGCGGGGAGCAGTAAAAGCCGGTCGGTGTGGATGCCGGTGGCGGGGAATGTCATGCGTCACCTCCATGTGGTGGGGCAGTGTACTTTTCTTCAGGCATAAAAAAACGGCCTACCTTTCGGTAAGCCGTTTTTAGTACTTGGTGGCTACACAGGGACTTGAACCCCGGACCCCAGCATTATGAATGCTATGCTCTAACCAACTGAGCTATGTAGCCAAGTGGCGCGCATTATTCGCGGAGAACGGGAATGCGTCAAGCGCTTTTTTTGAAAATTTATCTACGCTATCAACTGTTTAACGGGAAACACCTGGCAAGGCGACGAGTGGCCTGGGGTTTTCACCTTTCTTAAGATCAACATAAATCTTCTGTGGGAGCTGGCTTGCCTGCGATACAGGCGCCTCGGTCTATCAGTGGCACCGGGGTGATGCCATCGCAGGCAAGCCAGCTCCCACATTTGTTCGGTGTTAGTCGTCAGGTTTTGCGCGGGTGCAGGCACTCTATCGAGCGGTCGACCATGGCCTTGGCGATCTCCAGCAGGTGCCACACGGCGAGGACTTTGGCGCGTTCGGGGCTTTGCAGCTGTTCGCCGCAGTCGAGCGCGGTGGCCGAGGCGCTGTGCAGCAGGTCGGCGGTGTAGAGCAGGGAGTCTTCGAAGCTGATGTCGTCGCTGATGGCGTAGAAGTTCGTCGACGGTTGCGGCGGATCGGTCGGCAGGTAGTGGTCGAGCGCTCGGTTGAAGGCGGCGCGGTCTTTGGCTTGGTCACGGGGTGGATCGGGGACGATCTTGAACATGGTGTAGCTCCTATTACCTATGGAGCCGGTCCTTCGCGACTAAACGAAGGGTGGCGGCTGTACGCAGGTTAGTCGACCGGCAAATAGGCAAAGTCCGGCGCACCCGAGGGCGCCCTGCGCACAGCCACCATGAAACCTCATGAAAGCATGCGCCTATTAATACCGAGCGACTAAACCCGATCGCTGATGAGCAGCGACGGACCGAAGACTAGCCAGCGGTTTCAACAGGCACAAGGCCGAAAGATTCTCTAGGAAACGTCCCGCAAATTAAAGGGATTCATCTTGCTGGCCCTTTACAAACCATGACCGCTGCATCGATTCATCTAGTCGTTAGCCTGCTAACGGGATAGCCTTCCTGCCCCCAAAAGTGGCACATTGTCGCACCTGCACCTGTGCATCCATCTGCTGTACGGAAAACCTCCCATGGCTCTGAGCAATTCCCAACCCTCCGTGGCTACGACGCCTGCTGCCGGGCAAACCAGCCCGTTGGTGATGCGTGTGATCGGCGCGGTGGCGCTGGCGCATTTGATCAATGACTTGATCCAGTCGGTACTGCCTTCGATCTACCCGATGCTCAAGGCCAATTACGGCCTGACGTTCACCCAGGTCGGCCTGATCACCCTCACGTTCCAGCTCACCGCGTCCCTGTTGCAGCCGTGGGTGGGTTATTACACCGACCGCCACCCCAAGCCGTACCTGTTGCCCTGCGGAATGATCTGCACGCTGGTGGGCATCTTGATGATGTCCCAGGTGGGCAGCTTCCCGTTGATCCTGCTGGCAGCCGGGCTGATTGGCATCGGATCGTCGACCTTCCACCCGGAAGCGTCCCGCGTGGCGCGCCTGGCGTCGGGCGGGCGTTATGGTCTGGCGCAGTCGACCTTCCAGGTGGGCGGTAACGCCGGCTCGGCCTTTGGCCCGTTGCTGGCGGCGGCGATCATCATTCCGTTCGGCCAGGGCAATGTGGCCTGGTTCGGCCTGTTCGCGGTGTTTGCGTTGTTTGTGCTGTATGCGATCAGCCGTTGGTACGCCAACCACTTGAACCTGTTCAAGCTCAAGCAAGGCCAGGCAGCCACTCATGGCCTGTCCAAGGGGCGGGTGCTGAGCGCGCTGGTGGTGCTGGGGCTGCTGGTGTTTTCCAAGTATTTCTACATGGCCAGCTTCACCAGTTACTTCACGTTCTACCTGATCGAAAAGTTCGACCTGTCGGTGGCCAGTTCCCAGCTGCATCTGTTCCTGTTCCTGGGCGCGGTGGCGGCGGGCACGTTCTTTGGCGGGCCGATTGGCGACAAGATCGGCCGTAAGGCGGTGATCTGGTTCTCGATTCTCGGCGTTGCACCGTTCACCCTGATCTTGCCCCATGTGGACCTGTTCTGGACCAGTATCCTGAGTGTGGTGATCGGCTTTATCCTGGCCTCGGCGTTCTCGGCGATTGTGGTGTACGCGCAGGAGTTGGTGCCGGGCAATGTGGGAATGATCGCCGGGGTGTTCTTCGGTCTGATGTTCGGTTTTGGCGGGATTGGTGCGGCGCTGCTGGGGCACCTGGCAGACATCCACGGCATCGAGTACGTGTACACGTTGTGCTCCTTCCTGCCGCTGTTCGGGGTGTTGGCGATTCTGTTGCCGCGTACCAAAAAGGCCTGACTTCAAGCCAATCGAGTCGGGCAGGTATCCTTGCTGCCCAACGCTTGCATCAAACGGGTAAATCAGTTGCTCCTGCAAAGGGTATCGGCATTGCGTCGGTGCCCCGATTTACGGCTGCAGTGGGTTGTAGGTGGCTCGCTTCAACTGTTCGCGCGCACGGGATAACCGTGAGCGCACGGTGCCAATGGGGATGTCCATGGCGTCGGCGGTGTCCTGGTAACTGCCGTCGGTTTCCAGTGAGGCGTAAAGGGTTTTACGCATTTCCAGTGGCAAATTCGTGATTGCCCGCAGGGTTCTTTCGAGCTTGCGGTTGACCTCGAATTGCCAGTCCAGGTTGTTGTTGTCTTCCTGCCCATGCCACAGCGCTTCATCGAACTCGCAATGCACCGGTTTGGCGTACATGCGCCGAAAGTGGTTGCGGATCAGGTTCTGGGCAATCCCGCACATCCATGTGCTGAGGGTGGCCTGGCCGCTGAAGCGGTCCCTGTTGCGCCAGGCTTCCAGGTACGTCAGCTGCAGAATATCGTCTGCATCTTCTGGATTGAGCACGCGTTTATGAATGAACCGTCGGAGTTTCTTGTGGTGTTCTTCCGATAGGTTCTGGATGGAGCGGTGCGGGTCAGGTGTAAGGTGAACTAAAACATCGATAGGGATATCCATGATTTTTCCTCAGGGTAGACACGGTCGAAATAATTTCGACGGGAACCCTGTTAGCACTGCCTGTGCCAAACGATTAATTCTTGTAACTATTTGATATTTATAGATAAATATTTTGTTTCAGTGGTTTTTTGTGCCAGGGCTTGCACAAGCCGGCACGGGTTTGTGCCGACTTTTTCGCAAGCCCCGGTATCGCCGATAAAGATGGAACCGTAACGGGTTTGCCTGCCACACAAGGAAACGAAACTTCCTGTGCAGGCATCTTCATGAAACTCGATCCCAACTTTGATGTGCAGAAAAGCCAGCGCTCGGATCAGCCTGTTCCAGCGAGCATTGATAGCCACACAGTTCGCCAGTCGCCTGCGGCACCGGCCGTTGATGATCTCGCGGCGCTGTTCAGTCAGGAGGTCGAACTCAACAGCAGGGGCTTGAGTCGGCGTCAACTGGGGACGCGCGTGACGCCCGTGCAGCAGTTGGCCCAACTCTATGAGCAACTGGGCCATCCGGCTCAAGCAACACTGGCGACCATCGCGCGTAACGTCAGGGTTCAACTGTTGCTCAGGCCCAGCATCGACAAGTTGCTGGACCTGACAGGAAACGACCCGGCCCGTACGTTTGTCGTGCTCAAGCAGGTGGCTGCGCAGGCGCAGGCCGAAGCGCGCACTAACGAGGCCGCCCTGGCCAGCGACGCCCTGGCCCGGCTGGAAATCCGTTTTAAGCCGCAGATCCAGGCGGGCTTGAACATCGCGCTGGCCTTGCAGGCAAACAGTGATGACCCGAACTTGCGCCAGGCCGTGCGCAATGTGTATTACGCCAGCGTGGTCGCCCGGCAATCGTTGGCCAGCATGATGCAGGCGTTGTTGGGGTTGTTCGGTGGCGATGAGTTTGGCCACGGGTTGAAGTTGATGCGCCGGGCCCTGGCGGACGACATTGCGGCCTATAGTCCCTCGCTGCCCACCGCTCAATTGCGCACCTTGCTGTTGGGTTTGCGCAGTTGCGGTCAACTGGGCAGTGTCTTGGCGAGTTGCCAGGGGTTGATTGATCGACTGGTCGCCTTGCATCCCGGTATTGATCGGGACGCCGTCGCGCTGCTGCAGCGTTTATTGGGGTACGTGAGCACAGGCATCGCGCCTGCCGAGATTCAGCGCCTGGCCAGTGAGTTGGGTGGCGCGGCGCTATCCGACCAGGTGGTGTCGCTCAATACCCTCTATCCCGTGTTCGGGAGCTTGCCCCTGGCCTTGTGGCGCGACAGCAAGGGGCGCCAGGAAGCCCTGCTGGGTTTTATGGTGGTGATGGATGAGTACGCGCTCAGTGAGCGAGGTTTCCGGCACGTCGGTGCGTGGCCGAGCAACCATCCATGAGTGCATTGCGGGCAATCAACACGATGCTGCTCAAGGTTGCACAACGCGCCGAGGTGCTGGGTGCGGTCGTGATCATGGGCATTGTGTTCATCTTTATCGTGCCGTTGCCGACCTGGCTGGTGGATATCCTGATTGCCGTGAACATTTGCATTTCGTGCCTGCTGATCGTGCTGGCGCTGTACCTGCCAGGGCCGCTGGCGTTTTCCTCGTTTCCGTCGATCCTGCTGCTGACCACCATGTTTCGCCTGGCGTTGTCGATTGCGACCACACGCCTGATCCTGCTGGAGCAGGACGCCGGCGACATTGTGGAAGCCTTCGGCAACTTCGTGGTGGGGGGTAACCTGGCGGTGGGGTTGGTGATCTTCATGATCCTGACCATCGTCAACTTCCTGGTGATTACCAAGGGCTCGGAACGCGTCGCGGAAGTGGCGGCGCGCTTCAGCCTGGATGCGATGCCCGGCAAGCAAATGTCCATCGACAGTGACTTGCGTGCCGGCCTGATCGATGGCGAGCAGGCGCGTGACAAGCGCGAGCAGTTGTCCCGCGAGAGCCAGTTGTTCGGCGCGATGGACGGGGCCATGAAATTCGTCAAGGGCGATGCCGTGGCCGGGCTGATCATCGTGGTGATCAACTTGCTGGGCGGGTTCAGCACCGGCATGTTCCAGCACGGCATGAGCGCCGGCGACTCCATGGCGTTGTATTCGGTACTGACGATTGGTGACGGCCTGATTGCGCAGATTCCTGCGCTGCTGATCTCCCTGACGGCCGGCATGATCATTACTCGTGTAGCGCCGTCCGGGCGCAATAAAGGAGCCAACAACATGGGCGCCGAGATCGCCCGGCAAATGACCAGTGAGCCCAAGAGCTGGATGATTGCTTCGATCGGCATGCTGGCTTTCGCGGCGCTTCCGGGGATGCCGACGGTGGTCTTTATCCTCATTTCCCTGATGACAGGTTCCCTCGGTTACTACCTCATGCGCCAGCGCCAACGGCAGGAAGCGCCTCCCGACAAGGCGGCTGACGTCTTGCCTGCGGACAAAAACGGTGATGAGGACCTGTGCGGTTTTGACCCGTCGCGACCTTACCTGTTGCAGTTTTCGTCGCACTTGCAGGGGACTGGCAAGGCAGAAGAAATCATCCACGGGATTCGCCAGATCCGTAATCGCCTGGTTGCCCAGGTTGGCTTGACGCTGCCGCCGTTCGAGGTTGAATTCGCGCCGTCGCTGCCTGACGATGAGTTGCGCTTTTGCGTGCATGAAGTGCCGATGGTCAGGGCTACGCTTGGTGATCGGATAGCGGTTGAGCTGGCAGCACTGGGCGCCGAACCACAAGAAGGTGCCCAGGGGCTGTCGGAGCGTGACGAACAGGGCTGGGTATGGTTGGCCGCCGATGATCCGTTGCTCGACGATGCACAGCTTGAACGCCATACCGCCCATGAATTGATCCTTGAGCGCATGGAGCGAGCGATGATGCTCAGTGGGCCGCAGTTTCTCGGGATTCAGGAGAGCAAGTCGATTCTCAGCTGGCTCGAGTTCAACCAGCCGGAACTGGTCCAGGAACTGCAGCGGATCATGCCGCTGTCGCGCTTTTCGTCCGTGTTGCAGCGCCTGGCCAGCGAGGGCGTTCCGTTGCGGGCTGTGCGGTTGATTGTCGAGTCGTTGATCGAGTACGGCCAGCATGAGCGTGAACCGGACGCCCTGGCCGACTATGCGCGAATCGCCCTCAAGTCGCAGATTCTGCACCAGTACAGTGAAGCCGATGGCCTGCATGCCTGGCTGCTCTCACCCCATACCGAAAATATCCTGCGCGAGGCGCTGCGCCAGACTCAGACCGGGGTGTTCTTTTCCCTCGACAATGACAGCAGCGCGGCACTGGTGAACTTGCTCAAGCAGGCCTTCAACGTGCGTGCCAAGAGCAAACGCGTGCTGTTGGTCGCCCAAGACTTGCGCAGCCCCTTGCGTACGCTGTTGCTGGAAGAGTTCAACCATGTGCCGGTGTTGTCGTTTGCCGAGTTGGGCAGTTCGTCCAAGGTCAAGGTGCTCGGACGGTTTGACCTGGCTCAGGACGATCTGCTGCGTGGAGCCGTGGCATGAGCACGTTTTTGGCGATTGTGTGCGGGCTTGCGTCGGACGGTGCTGCGTGGGGCAGGCTGTCTCGCGCCGCCATGAGGCCTGATGATGTTTGAGCTACGGGTACTCGATGGTTCGCACCAGGGGGCCGCGTTACCGTTGTTCGGCGAGCAGTGGAGCATAGGTGCGCACCCGGACGCGGACCTCGCGCTATACGATCCGGGCATTGCCGAGCGCCATGTGCGGTTGCAATGTATTGAGCAGCGCTGGTCGGTGCAGGCCGAGGAAGGGGTGGTGCAGGATGCCGATGGCCTGATCCTGGCACAGATTGCTGACCTGGCACTCAATGCAACGTTTTCGATTGGCAAGGTTCGGCTCTGCGTCGCCCGCGCCGATCAACCCTGGCCCCAGGCGCCTGTGCGTCAAGCGCCCACACCACCGGTCGAGGCGCCTGCCACGCTGAAGCTTTCTTCTATTTCGGGATCGCAGCAGAAACGGTTGATAAGCCTCGCGGTCGTGGTTGCCGTCATCATCACGGCGCTGGGCATGGCCTCTACGGGTGAGCGTGAGGCACAGGCATCGCTGATGCCACCGATGGTCCGGAAAAACGAGCTGGGCTCGCCTTACGATGTCCGCCAGCAATTGCTGAAGATGCTTAATGAGCGCGAGCTGATCAACCGCATCAGCCTTCAGTTGGTCAACGGCCAGGTGCTGCTCGATGGCCATGTTTCCCAGGACGATGTGGAGTTGGTATCGCGCATGCTCAGCCGGTTTGGCGAACAGTTTGATACGGCGGTGCCGGTGATCAGCCGGGTCAAGCTGCGCGACTCAACGCTGCCGTTCAAGATTCTGCAGATCGTCGGCGGGCCTAACGGTCACGTGGTTCTGGAGCAGGGTAACCGGCTGTTTGTCGGCGATGAAATGGATGGCTTGCGACTGGTGCTGATCGATAACACCAAAGTGGTCTTTGACGGCCAGCAACGCTTTGAGGTGAGCTGGTGACCCAGGACCTGCAAGCCCGTCTTGAGGCCTGGGAGCAACGCCAGTCGAGTACGCTGGCCAACTTTGCGCCGGTGGCGATGCGCGGCCGTGTCCAGCGCGTCAATGGCATGTTGCTGCAATGCCGGCTGCCCCAGGCGTGCATCGGCGATCTGTGCCAGATCGAAAAGTCTGCCGGCGAATATATGCTGGCCGAGATCATCGGGTTCGACCAGCAGGACGCCGTGCTCAGTGCCCTGGGCAATCTTGAGGGCGTGCGCGTGGGGGCCAGTGTGCAACGTTTGGGCGTGCCCCATCGGGTGCGAGTCAGCGATGAATTGCTGGGCCAGGTTCTCGATGGTTTTGGGCGACCGATTGCGGGCGACGGCCCCAGCGCCTTTGTGGAGGACGACACACCCGGTGCGAGCACGGTGTTGTGTGAGGCGCCATTGCCCACCGAACGCCCCAGGATCAACCGGGCGTTGTCCACCGGCGTACGTTCGATCGATGGGCTGATCACGCTGGGAGAAGGGCAGCGCGTCGGCCTGTTCGCCGGTGCCGGTTGTGGCAAGACCACCTTGTTGGCCGAGATCGCGCGCAACGTCGAGTGTGATGTGATCGTGTTCGGGCTGATTGGGGAGCGCGGCCGTGAGTTGCGGGAATTTCTCGACCACGAACTGGATGATCAATTGCGCGCCAAGGCGGTGCTGGTGTGTGCAACCTCCGATCGCTCAAGCATGGAGCGCGCCCGCGCGGCCTTCACCGCAACAGCGCTGGCCGAAGGGTTCCGGCGCAAGGGCAAGCGGGTATTGCTGCTGATTGACTCCTTGACCCGTTTTGCCCGGGCCCAGCGTGAAATCGGCCTGGCTGCTGGCGAGCCCCTGGGCCGTGGCGGCTTGCCACCGTCGGTCTACAGCCTGATGCCGCGCCTGGTGGAGCGGGCCGGCTTGACCCGCGACGGAGTGATCACCGCCATCTACACCGTGCTGATCGAACAGGACTCGATGAATGACCCGGTAGCGGATGAAGTGCGCTCCCTGCTCGACGGCCACATCGTGTTGTCACGCAAGCTGGCCGAGCGTGGCCATTACCCGGCGGTTGACGTACTGGCCAGCCTTTCGCGGATTTTGAGCAACGTTGCGTCCCCCGAGCATATCCAGGCCGGCACCGCCTTGCGGCGTTTGTTGTCGGCCTACCAGCAGATCGAGCTGATGCTCAAGTTGGGTGAGTACCAACCCGGCAGTGATGCCCTGACCGATCTTGCGGTGAACAGCCGCCAGGCAGTCGATGGGTTTCTGCGCCAGGACCTGCGGGAGCCCGCGCCGCTGGCGGCGACCCTGGACCAACTGATGGAGTTGACCACCGATGTCCCTTTCTGAAATCGATACCTTGCGGCGTTTGCGCAAGCATCGGGCTGACCGGGCCGAGCGTGCGTTGCGTGCGGCCAAACGGCAGCAGCAAGCGCTGCTTCTGGAAATCCAGCAGGCAGGCGATGCCCTTGAACAAACCCGGTTGGACGAAGCACGGAAAACCGCCGAGTTGTTGGGCAAGCACCAAGGCCAGGTGATCTCGTTCCGCGACATCAAGTCCTGGAATGCCGAGGAGCGCACGTTGTCCGCTGACACTCGCCGTGAAGAGGGGCAGTTACGCGAACTGCACGGTCAGCGCGACGAGCAGTTGACCCACATCGACAGCGCGCAGAAGCAGGTTACCCAATGCTTGCGCGAGGTCGAGAAACTCCAGGAGTTATCCATTTTGTTGGCGCAAGAAGAAACGACGCAGGAAGAAACATGACGCAAGTTCCAGTGAGCAAGCCAGAGCGCCCGCGTTTGCGTGAGCCTCGGGATGAACGTGAACCCGGCCCGGGGGCGATCGTGCCTTGGGAGCACGGACGGTTATTTGCCCAGCTTTTTGGCAATGATAATGAGGAAGGCGGTTACGGCTCTTCCTTGCCGGGAGCCCCCGCGTCAACCCAGGCCGCGATGATCGCGGCCATGACCGAGCAGTTGGTACCGCGGATACAGGCGGCTGTTCAGTGGCCTTTGCAGGCAGTGCTTTACCTGCCGCGCCTTGGGCGGATCAACGCCAGTGTGCGCCGCGAGCAGGGTGCCTGGAACGTTGAGCTGGACGCGGAGGACGAGCGAACTGCGCGCTGGCTGCCTGGCGTGCGCCAGCACCTTGAGGACGGGCTGGCCGGCGCGTTGTCGCAGCCTGTCAACGTGCACCTTGTGCATGTGGACCCTGCGTGATCATGCCGGTTTTAACCCTGCCGGTGGTCAGCGGGGCCAACGTCGCAGCGCGGCGCAGGCTGGGTTGCGGCTTGCGCATGGCGTTTCAGGTCGCGGGGCAGGGCGGTGAGTTGTTGATGGAGCCGGGTCGTGCCCCGGCAGGTGTCAAGCCGCTGTTTTTCGAGAGCGCCAGCGGAGTGCTGGCCTTCGCCGAACCGGGGCCGCTGTTCAGCCTGCTGGGGGAGTGCCCGGTGACACTGGCCGAGGCTGGTAACGACCCGGATTCGTGGTTTTGGGAGTTGTTCCAGCACCACCTGAGCCCGCAGGTGCGTGCGCTGTTCGGCTTCCTGCGGTTGCTGCCGGCGCCCCGGAAACTGAACTTCGGTTGTCGCTTCACGGTGACGTTGGGACCGTCCCGTGTCGTGGGTTATCTGTGGCTGACGCCAGAGAGCTTGCTGGCACTGTGCGAGGCCGGTCCCTGGCATTCGATAGCGGGGCCCTTGCCGGCTTCGTTCCAGTTGGCAGTGGCGGTGACCCTGGGGCGCCTGAGGTTGCCCATCACGCGTTTGCGCGGTGTACGGGCCGGTGACGTGGTGATGCTTGAGCAGCCCTTTTTCGATGTGCAGGGTAACGGGCACCTGCACGTCGGCAGGTACCGGCTGCACGGGTGTATTGACGATGAATCCGGGCCGTTGTGCCTGACGCTTGTTTCGATTGAGGAAACGTCCATGGACGAAGATTTTGCAACACAGGACTACTCAGGGGATGCAGGGCCTGAGTTGGATGAACCGGTAGTGGATGTTTTCGGCCACGAGCCGTTTGATGAGTTGAGCATGGCGCTGAATGTGCGTTGTGGAACCCTTGCCTTGACCCTGGGAGAACTGCGCAATCTCGCCCCCGGTGCGGTGTTGGGCATCTCCGGGTACGCGCCCGGCATGGCCGGGCTCTATTACGGTGACCGGCCTATTGGCCAGGGGCAACTGGTCGAGGTGGACGGTCGACTCGGGCTGCAGTTGTCTCGCGTGATTTTTTCCCGATGACGTTTCAGGGGATTGACCCCCTTGTCCTTGCTGTTTTCCTCGGCGCATTGTCGTTGATGCCGATGCTATTGATCATCTGCACCTCGTTCTTGAAGATCGTGATTGTGCTGATGATCACCCGTAACGCCATTGGCGTGCAGCAGGTGCCGCCGAGCATGGCGATCAATGGAATCGCGCTGGCTGCCACACTGTTCATCATGGCGCCCGTTGGCTATCAGATTGCCCAGAACGTCAAGGCCGCGCCGGTGGACATGAGCAACGTACAAACGCTCATGGATACCGGATATGAAGCCATACAGCCGTTGCGCGCGTTCATGTTGCGCAACACCGATGCGGATGTGTTGACCCACCTGCTGGAAAACACCGCGCGCATGTGGCCGCCTGAAATGGCGCAGAGCACTCAGCGGGAAGACTTGATCCTGTTAGTCCCGGCCTTTGTGCTTTCGCAACTGCAGGCGGGGTTCGAGATCGGCTTCCTGATCTACATCCCGTTCATCGTCATCGACCTGATTGTGTCCAACCTGCTGTTGGCCCTGGGGATGCAAATGGTCTCGCCCATGACCATTTCCCTGCCGCTCAAACTGTTGTTGTTCGTGATGGTTTCCGGGTGGTCGCGGTTGCTCGACAGCCTGTTCCTTTCTTACCTCTGAGTGACCTATGGAACCGATCGTGCTGTTCAAGCAGGGCATGTTGCTGGTGGTGGTGCTGTCGGCGCCGCCGCTGATCGTGGCGGTGGTCGTTGGTGTGTTGACGTCCCTGGTGCAGGCCCTGATGCAGATACAGGACCAGACGCTGCCCTTTGGCATCAAGCTGGTGGCGGTGGGGATCACGCTGGTGATGACCGGCCGCTGGATCGGCCTGGAGCTGATCCAGCTGATCAACCTGATGTTCGACATGATTGCCCGTTCGGCATTGAACTGAGGGAACAGATTTGCTGCTTTATCTCGAATATTTGCCCAGCCTGCTGGTGGCCATGGCGCGCATTTATCCTGTCGCGATTCTGGTGCCGGCGTTTTGTTTCCAGCACATAAAAGGCATGCTTCGGCACGTCATCGTGATGGTCATGGCGCTGATCCCGGCTCCCGGTATCCATGCTGCAATGGCCGGCCAGGATTACTCCGCACTGATGATCAGCGGCCTGGTACTCAAGGAAGCGGCCCTGGGGTTTTTACTGGGGACCCTGTTGGCGATGCCGTTCTGGATGTTCGAGTCGGTGGGTGCCCTGCTGGATAACCAGCGTGGCGCCTTGGCGGGCGGCCAACTCAACCCGTCGCTGGGCCCGGATGCCACCCCCATCGGCCACCTGTTCAAACAGTTGGTGATTTACCTGCTGATCGCGGTCCTGGGCCTGAGCGTGCTGACCCAGGTGATCTGGGACAGCTACCTGATCTGGCCGCCAACCGCCTGGTTGCCGCTGCCGGCAGTCAATGGGTTCAGTGTTTTCCTCGGTGTGCTCGGCGATACCTTTACCCACATGATGCTGTACGCCGCGCCGTTTATTGCGGTGCTGTTGTTTCTGGAATTCGGTTTCGCCGTGTTGGGGCTGTACAGCCCGCAACTGCAGGTTTCTACCCTGGCCACGCCGGTCAAGAGCCTGGTGGGGCTAGGTATCCTGCTGCTGTACTTCCCGCTGCTGCAGGATTTGATCGTCGAACGCATGGCGCAGTTGGCAGACCTCAAGCATTCCCTGGGACTGATGTTCGGGAGCTCGGCACCATGAGTGATTCGGGTGAGAAAAAACACGCGGCCACGCCCAAGAAACTCAAGGATCAGCGCCAGAAGGGCCAGGTCGCCCAAAGCCAGGACGTCGGCAAGCTACTGGTGTTGACCGCCCTCAGCGAAATCGCGTTGTTCACTGCCGAACCCAGTATGCAGCGCTTCCAGCAATTGATGGTGATGCCCATGTCACGTTTCGGGCAGCCCTTTGTGCGGGCGCTGGAGGAAGTGCTGACGGAAGGCTTGATCGTGTTTTTTTCCTTCGCCTTGCTGATGGCCGGGGTGGCGATCACGGTGAAGTTGATCAGCGGCTGGATGCAGTTCGGTTTCCTGTTTGCGCCGGAAAGCCTGAAGCTGAATTTCAGCCGTCTCAACCCACTCAGCCAGGTCAAGCAGATGTTCTCTGCCAAGTCAGTGATGAACCTGTTGATGGGGGTGGCCAAGGCGCTGATGCTTGGGGTGATCTTGTACGTGGTGATCGGCCCGTCATTGAGCGCCTTGATCAACCTGGCCACCAGCGACCTGCAGAGTTACATCCTCGCGTTGATCATCCTGTTCCGCCATCTGTTGCACATGTGCCTGGGTTTGCTGCTGGTGCTGGCGCTGATCGACATGGCGTTGCAGAAGCACTTCTTTGCCAAGAGCATGCGCATGACTCAGGTGGAGGTGGTCAAGGAATACAAAGATATGGAAGGCGACCCTCACGTCAAGGGGCAGCGCCGGTCGCTGGCCATGCAGCTGGCCCAGGAGGAACCCAAGGTCAAGCTGCCCAAGCTGGAAGAGTCTGACATGTTGGTGGTCAACCCGACGCACTATGCCGTCGCGCTGTACTACCGGCCGGGTAAAACGCCGCTGCCGCTGCTGGTGGATAAAGGCACGGATGCCGAGGCCCGTAAACTGATTGACCGGGCCAAGGCAGCCGATGTACCGGTGATCCAGTGTGTGTGGCTGGCGCGCATGCTGTACGAGAAAAAGCTCGGGGCGAACATTCCCCGGGAGGCGTTACAGGCGGTAGCGTTCATCTACCGCACCCTGCGTGAGCTCGACGATGAGGCCAAGCGTGAGACGCTGGAGTTGCCGGAACTTGAACAGCGTTAACGGTGGCGGTGCACGTCCAGCGCTTCCAGGTTAGCCAGTGAAAGCAGGGTGCTGATGATGTCATCCGCCGCCTCTCCATCTGCTGGCAGCGTGTGCCAGATCACCAGGGTTCCCCTGGCATCGAGATAGACAAAGTAGCCGTCAAACGCCAGCGCCTGTTCAAAACGCCGCTCCAGCACCCGTTCCAACTGTCCGGCGCTCAGCGCCCCAAGGTCAAACTGCAAAGCCAGTCCAGGTTTGTCACCGGCTTTTAAGCGGCACACGCCTATGCCAGGGCTGAGAGACAGGTGGGCGTTGTTGCCGCCCACCAGGTCATTCAGGAATACCTGGCGATGCGAAGCATCGTTGGGCAGTCCCATCATGGTGCTCACCGTTCCAGTGAAATCGTTTGATAGTCCGAACGCTCGCCGGCCGGGCCGGGTTCGACGCGCATCTGCGGTGGCCACCAGACCACCATCTTATCGGCGCCCGATTGTGGGCGTGAGCAGGAGTCGCCCTTGCACGTCGGTGTGCAACCAACGACAAGCAAGGTGATGCCGAGGAGGGTGAATAGCCGTTTCATTGCACAGTCTTCCGGGTGGGGGTGAGCAGGGAGGGGCGGGGCACACCGATGTGTTCATCTTTGACCACAGGGCGCATGGCGATGAAGACCTCGGCTTCTTCCCCCGGCTTGAGCCAGGCATGTGGCCATACGCTGACGGCGAGGGTCTGGGAGTTGCTGCATTCTTTTTCATCGATGCGCACATTGCGATTGAACTGGTTGCGCATCACTACTACCGCCACGTTGAACTGTGGGCCGGCATACCATTGGTTGCGGTCGGTATTCATCGCCAACAGGTCGCGGGTGGAGCACAGTGTGTCGATGCCCAGGGGCATCGGTGCGGCTTTGAAGGCGCTCGGCACTTGCCCGGTGACGAGATGCGCCAGGGTGCTGGTGATGTCGCTGCGCTTGATCACTGGCGCGTGTTCGGCATAGCGCCGGGCCAAAGGTTTGAGTGCGGCCTGCAGCTCCGCCTGATCGGCCTGGGGCAGGTAACGTGATGGATCGGCCTGGTCGCCGATGACCCTCGGGGTCAGGATGAACAGCCGTTCACGGCGATTGTTCTGTCGTTCGGTCGAGGAAAACAACGTCTTGCCGAGTAACGGGATGTCCCCCAGCAAGGGGATCTTGCTGTGCTTGTCGGAGCTTTCGGTGACATGGAAGCCGCCGACCACCAGCGAGCGTTTTTCCGCCATCACCGCTTGGGTACTGACCTTGCCGCGGCGTACGTCCGGGCCGATGCGCTCGGGGTTGGACTCATCGAAGTTACCGTCCTCGATATCCACCACCAGATGGATCTGGTGAGTGCCTCGGGTGGTGATCACCCTGGGTACCACCTGGAAACTGGTGCCAACGGTAATTGGCAGGACGGTCGCCACTTCTGTACCGGCGGTGAGGTACTGGGTGCGGTTGAAATCAATCACGGCTGGCTGGTTTTCCAAGGTGAGGACCGACGGATTGGACACCATGGACGCCAGGCCGCGTTGCTCCAGTGCACGTATATCGGCATAGAAGCGGTCACGGTTTTCAATCGACAGTTGCGACGAGGTCCCGGGCGCCATGTTCACGCCGCCACGGAAACGACTGTTTTGAAAGCCCCAGTTGACCCCGAATTCCCGCAGTTGAGTGCGCTCGATGTCGAGGATGATTGCATCGATTTCCACCAGTTTGCGCGCCACGTCCAGCTGGGCGATCAGTTCGCGGTACATCGCCTGGCGTTCCGGCAGGTCGTAGATCAGGATGGCGTTGTTGCGCACGTCGGCCTCGACCCGGATTCTGCTGGTGGAAACCGGCGCTCGTGGCGTGAGCGACATACCGCTGTCCAGCGTGCCCGGGTTGATGGTGGGGCCAAGCATCTGCCCCAGCATCGGGTTGCCCAGCCGGGGAAAGGTTGGGGTGATGGGGGACGGTTGTGATTGGGCGTTGGGGCGCGGGCTCATCCCCGAAAGGGTTGAGGCCTGCCTGGGTTCCAACAGCCCGCGCAGCATGCTGGCGACGCCCGGGATGGTGATTTTTTCGCCGCGATAATCAATCTGGCGATCCGCCGCATTGGCAAACTTCAGCGGGTAGCTCAGCACGCTTTGCTTTTCTTCCGGGGATTTGCGCTGGCTGCTGAATTGCTTGATCTGTTCGATATAGCGTTTGGGACCGGACACCAGTACGACACCGTCGTCAGGCAATTCGCCCCAACCGAAGCGGCTATCGAGCAAGCCTATATCGGTGAGGGCCTGCTTGAGGTCGGCGATGGTCTCGGAGGAGACCTCCAGGCGTGCAGACTCTTGTTGGTCCAGGGTGCTGATATACAGCGTGTTGTTGTACAGGTACCACTGGAAGCGGTGCTCTACGCCGAGCCTGTCGAGCAACGATTGCGGGGTATTGGCGCGTATCTTGCCATTGACGTTGCCATCGAGGAGGCCGTCGATTTGCAGTTGGGTACCGAAGGTCTGGGCGAAATCTTCCAGTACATCGCGCAGGGGCTTATGCTCTGCCTCATAGGCGTAGGCGGTGTTTTTCCATTCGCTGGGGACGGCGGCCAGGGTGCTTTCCACGGGAGCCAACAGGCAGGTCAGTGCAATCAGGTAGCGCCAGTCGGCGCGTTTTGATGGAACACCAGGCAAGTCAATCTGCAAGCCGGTGCGCTTGTGGGTCTTGTTATACATGAGGGTTCTCTAATTAGTACGACAGCGAACGTAGCGAGGTGGGTTTGAGGTTTTGGGCAGGCTGCGCAAGGCGGGCGAACAGGGAGCGCCATGTGTCACGCTGGTTGAGCAGGGATTCAATGCAACCCAGCACGGAGTCCAACCCCTGCGAATCCTGAACGCTTTGAATCAGCCATAACGCACCGCTGTCAGGCTTTTGGGAAAGCGCACCCTGGAAATGATTCAGGCTGGCGGCGCCCAGGCGCATCCAGTTTTGCAAGGTCGTGTTATCTGGCCGGCTTGAGGTCAGTTGAGCCCCGAGCAACAACGCGTCTCCCTGATGTTTCAGCATGAGTTCATCATCGCCTTCAAACAGCGAGAGCTGTTCTTTACGGCTGTTCAGCCAGTGACTGACGAGCTCCTGCATTTTATTGAAAGCTGTCAAAGGTACTTTTGAGCAGCATATGCTCAACGCGGTTATGTTCCAGGTACGCCATCTGGGACACGGTGCTCTTTACTGCCAGTTCATAGAATAATTCTGCGTCTCCCCCCTCTTGCGCAGCCCCCCCGGAACTTGATTTAAAAAGCTTATGGGAGGTACTGCTGGTTCTTAAAAGTTCGCGCGACAGATCATTGAAAAGGCTCATGGGCGTTCCTTTGTTATGGGTGGGTGTGCATTGAAAAATCAATTTTTTCAGTCGTGAGTCATCAAGCGCTTATCCGGTGCTCTTGGGCCTGATTGAAAAAAAGCTCGAGCATCGAGTGCCAACTGATACGGAAATCACCCTCGTCGGTTTTCAACACAAGTGTTTGAGGGGGAATCGTCTCGTCGGCGTGAAGCTTCCAGATCGTGGCCTTGCGATTAGCGAGACACTGTTTTATCTCCTCAAGGTCATGAGGGTGGCAGAGCAGCGACGCATCGATCTCCGGGACCTGGTTCGCCAGTAATTGCTTCAACAGGGCGGCCAGCCTTTGCGGGGCTACCGTTGCGTCAAGCAGGGAGCGAATCGCCTGGTTGGTGATTGATGTTGCGTACTGCTCCAGGCTGTCGCACATGGCTTGGCGGTCACGTTCCCATCGCTTGAATTGGGCATCCGCGCGCTGCCAGACTTCCAGCGAGGCCTTCTCCAGCAGCGCTTCGCATTTCTTCTCTGTCTGGGCTATCAGTTCATCGGCCTGCGCATTGGCGCGACTGATGAGCTGGCTGGCTTGCTCCCAGGTCGCGAGTTCCTCTCGGGGGATCAGGCTGCGTGGCAACCCTGGTTTGTCCTTGAGCAACTCAATGGTGTACTGACATAGCATCGTTGTGTTCCTTACCCGTTCGAGTCAGGGGGCATAGGGTCGTTTTCCGGTGTCGTCACACGCCAGACGACGGCTTGCCATAGCATGTTCAGTCGGCTGCTGGCGTTCTCGAGTGAGGCGTTGTTCTGCTCAACCTTGTGTACGCGCTCACGGGGGAACCTTAGTCGAAGGCGCTGCCAGGTCTCGGGCCCGGTCCAGCTGTGGAGCAGTTGCAACGGATCCGCACCAGGCGACAGCATGGCGGGGGGCAGAGCCTTGGAAAGACGCGTGCACCACAGGTGCTGACTGTCGCTCAAAGGCGCTGTGGCGTCAGGGTTGAACGTGTAGTGAACCAGTGTCAGCGCCAGGTCGAGCTGTTCCGTCGAGGCCAAAACCAGGCGAAGCACGGTGGGATCCGGTGCTGGCGGCAAGCAGGCTGCAATACCCGTGAGGTCGTCCGGTGCTGACCGACCGATGCGATACAGCGCGTTAATCGCAGGGTACTTGCCATCCTTCCAGTCCCGGAGGGCGTGCTTCCAGGGAAATGCCCACCATTGAGCCCAGGCCAGATGTTCGCTCAAGGGCTGATCAGGTCTAGGCGTCATGAGTTGGGCGGGCCAATTCGGCTGTCACGGGCGGCCCTTGCACAAGACGCTGACGCCTGTTGTTTAGAAACAGGGCGCCAATCACGGTCAACATCAAGGCGAGCAGGGAGATGAGAAGGCTGCCTCGCCAAAACCCGAGATCATCGCCGGGGACCAGAAAAGGGCCGAAATACACCAGGCGTTGCGGATCCTGGTAAGCGGTGGCAGGCACGAATATCACGGTCAGTTTTTGCGGGTTGTCCACCGCGGTGGTCATGCCCGGAATGCTGCTCGCGACCATCCTGCGAACCCGTGCGCGAATGTTGTCGGGATCCAGGCGCGGATCATGCTTGATGAATACGGATGCGGATGCGGGTTGGACAGGCTCTCCCGGTGCGATGCGTTCGGGCAGTACCACGTGCACTCGGGCTACGATGACGCCGTCAATGTTGGACAGTGTGGCCTCAAGCTCCTGGGACAAGGCATAGATGTAGCGTGCCCGCTCTTCCAGCGGAGTTGAAATAACCCCCTCCTTGCGAAACGTATCGCCCAGTGTGGTCCGCGCCACTCTGGGTAGCCCGGCGGCTTCCAGTGTGCGCACGGCGCGTCCGATATCGATAGCGTTAACCGCTACGACGACACCGTCTTTGGCCGGAATCTTCTGGGCACGAATATGCTTGTCCGCCAACTCGGCGATCACTTCATTAGCCTCTTGCTCAGAGAGCTGGCGATGAAGTTCAACGCGGTCGCCGCAACCGGTCAACATAAATGCCACCGTCAGAAGTAAAGCGACAGGCAGGGATCGGGTCATGTTCACTATTGCAAGTTGCAAATTTTGTCGATGCATTGGGTTGCCTTGCCAAGGCTCTTGGTCAGCAACTGGGAAGTGAGCGTCGTGTGAGACAGTTCCCGTGGGTATTTTCTGAGTGTGTCTGCGTCCAGGCCGTTGGTTGAAGCTTTCAACGCTCGCGCGAGGCGGCTTTTCGCCGCAGTGAGGTGGTTCGATGTCTCCGTCAGCATCGTCGATACACTGTTGTTAACGGAGGCAGCTGACCTCGCTGTTGAGGGCTCGAGCATTGACGTGAAAAAGGCAACATCTGTCGTGGACGCTGAAGGTTCTCGCGCGCTGTTGGCACCTTCTCGGCGATTAGAAAGTGTTGAAGGGGCAAATGCTTCTATCTGCATATAAGGCCTGCTGCGTGAGTGTGTGAAACCATTTGCTAATAATGGCTGATGCCGAATTTTCTGCTTCAGCGCATAGGACTGCCTCCCCGGCAGATGAGCAGGGGAGGCCGTTGTGTTACGAACGGATCTCTTTAGCTGCGGCGTATAAACCCGAGATCATTTTTGCTTTTAAACTTTCTTGGAAAGTTGCTTCGGCAACGGCTTCTGCTCGATCAGACGCAGAAGTACTGCCACCACTACCAGCATCCGTTCCGTTGTTAAGGGTATTCTCCAATGAAGAAAAAGCGTTGCTGACGGCATTGTAGGATCCAACACTTGACATATTTAAACTCCAGGTTCTTCAATCGTTAGTCGTTGGTTTTTTGGTCGTGATCAGTGATACGGGTTCCGTGCTTCTCGCATTTTGTAATCACGCTACGACTGTGTGGTCGATACGACTAAAGCGTTCCAGCGTTTTTTAGATTTTTCCAAATGTTTGGCTGTTACGCAGTGGGTGCCTGGAGAGTGACGATGCCCAGTTGTTTAATCCTGTAATACAGCGTGCGCCTTGCAACCCCCAGTTCAGCCGCCACAGTGTCCACACAGTGGTGATGGCGGCTCAGCGATTCCTGAATCAGTGCTTTTTCAATGTGTCGCAGACGTGCCTTCAGGCCTGTCTGGGTATCCTGTTGTTCGCTTATCGGGGTTGCAATCGGTGGCAGACCCAGCACAAACCGCTTGGCGGTCGAACGCAGTTCGCGAACATTTCCCAGCCAGGGGTGGCAGAGCAACCGGTGCAGCAGTGCGCTGGATGGGGCAGGGAAGGTGCACTTGAAGTGCTCTGCCTCTTGTTGAATCATGTTCAAGAACAATGGAATGATCTGCTCACGGCGTTCGCGCAGGGGCGGGAGCCGGATATCGACAACGTTCAGCCGAAAGTACAGGTCGCGCCTGAAGGCCCCTTGTTCGACCATCTCCTCCAGTGATTGCTGTGCGGAGGCGATCACTCGCATGTCCACCGGGATAAAACGAGTGGAGCCCAGACGCTCAACGCCCCGGCACTCCAGTGCTCGCAGCAACTTGGCCTGCAGGTTGAGGGGCATGCTGTCAATTTCGTCGAGGTACAAGGTGCCCAGGTGGGCGGCTTCGACAAACCCGGCCCGTGATTGCATCGCACCGGTATAGGCACCGCTGTTGACACCAAACAGTTGGCTTTCAGCCAGGCTTTCCGGGATCGCCGCGCAGTTGACGGCAACAAAGTTTCCCTTTCTTCCGGATAACAGATGTATGCGTTGTGCCAACGTATCTTTACCTGTCCCTGTTTCACCCAGCAGTAGCATATCGATATTAAGTGCGGCCGTGTTCTGAACAGTAGCCTCGATCGCTGGGCATTCGGTAAGTGGTGCGTCTGTAACATACTTAGGGTGATAGGAAAGCGACATATTGCTATTGCTCCAATATTGGATCGCATCACTATTTTCAGACTATTTGAGTCCATTCGAATACAGAGAAGTAAACCGGAAATTGTTTATTTTGTCACCTTGGTCAAGAAATGTCGGAGGGGTATTTAAATCTATAGTTCAAGAGGCTGATCAAAGTTCAAGTGTTTCTATGCTGTTATTTTCTTTTTGTTTGAAGGATAAATCCTAAAGACGGCTTGTCTTTTTATGGAGGGGGGTGAGTTGCTGTTGGGGGGTGGGGGGAATCGGCGTTTTGAGTGTTTTATATTTTTAATATATAAAGTTAATTAATGTGTCGTGATGCTTTTTTGTTAAGTTTGGAAGTGAGCGCCCACAAAAAAGCCGATGCACTGCATCGGCTTTTTGTTTTGCGGCATAGGCCGCAGGTGACGCTTAGACGTTGAAACGGAAGTGCATCACGTCGCCATCCTTGACGATGTATTCCTTGCCTTCCAGGCGCCATTTACCGGCTTCCTTGGCACCGGCTTCACCCTTGAACTGGATGAAGTCGTTGTAGGCGATGACTTCGGCGCGGATAAAGCCTTTTTCGAAGTCGGTGTGGATCACGCCAGCCGCTTGCGGGGCAGTGGCACCGACCTTGACGGTCCAGGCGCGGACTTCTTCAACACCGGCGGTGAAGTAGGTCTGCAGGTGCAGCATTTCGTAGCCGGCGCGGATCACGCGGTTCAGGCCAGGCTCTTCCAGGCCCAGGGCCTCAAGGAACATGTCTTTCTCTTCGCCGTCTTCCAGCTCGGCGATTTCCGCTTCGATCTTGTTGCACACCGGTACAACGATCGCGCCTTCTTCTTCGGCAATGGCCAGGACCACGTCCAGCAGCGGGTTGTTTTCGAAACCGTCTTCAGCCACGTTGGCGATGTACATCACAGGCTTGGTAGTCAGCAGGTGGAAGCCCTTGATCACCGCTTTTTCGTCGGTGCTCATGCTCTTCATCAGGCTGCGTGCCGGCTTGCCCAGGGTGAAGTGAGCAATCAACTGCTCCAGCAAGGCTTTCTGGACCACTGCGTCCTTGTCGCCGCCCTTGGCGTTGCGCGTGACCTTTTGCAGTTGCTTCTCGCAGCTGTCGAGGTCGGCGAAGATCAGTTCCAGGTCGATGATCTCGATGTCGCGTTTCGGGTCGACGCTGTTGGAGACGTGAATCACGTTCTCGTCTTCAAAGCAGCGGACCACGTGAGCGATGGCATCGGTCTCACGGATGTTGGCGAGGAACTTGTTGCCCAGGCCTTCACCTTTCGACGCGCCGGCTACCAGGCCTGCGATGTCGACGAACTCCATGGTGGTCGGCAGGATGCGCTTTGGATTCACGATGGCCGCCAGGGCGTCCAGGCGTGTATCGGGCATCGGCACGATACCGGTGTTCGGTTCGATGGTGCAGAAGGGGAAGTTCTCCGCCGCAATGCCGGATTTGGTCAGGGCGTTGAACAGGGTGGACTTGCCGACGTTAGGTAGGCCGACGATGCCGCAATTGAATCCCATGGTGTTTCCCCTCGGGTAAAGAGTCAGGCCTTCTGGCTGTGCAGGTTTTTCATCGCGCGGTTCCATTCACCGGCGAAGATATCCGGCAGCACGCCGAGGGCAAAATCGATGCTGGCATCGAGTTTTTCCTGTTCGGCGCGTGGCGCACGACCCAGGACGAAATTTGAAACCATACTGGCAACGCCCGGGTGGCCAATGCCAAGCCGCAAGCGGTAGAACGTATTCTGATTGCCCAACTGCGCGATGATGTCCCGCAGGCCATTATGCCCGCCATGGCCGCCGCCTTGCTTGAGCTTGGCAACGCCGGGTGGCAGGTCAAGTTCGTCATGGGCCACCAGGATTTCTTCGGGTTTGATCCGGAAGAAGCCCGCAAGCGCCGCGACAGCCTGGCCGCTGCGGTTCATGTAGGTGGTGGGAATCAACAGACGAACATCCTGACCCTGATGCGAAAAGCGCCCGGTCAGGCCGAAATATTTGCGATCGGCCACAAGATTGACGCCTTGGGCGTGGGCGATACGCTCAACAAAAAGGGCCCCCGCGTTATGCCGGGTCTGTTCGTATTCGGCGCCTGGATTTCCCAGGCCAACGATCAGTTTAATGGCAGTCACGACAGGGGCCCTTCCTTTGGAGTTGTGGATAACATCGCCGTTGGTGCGGCGAAAGTGGACGACAAACGCTTATCAACCGTTAGAGGCCAACTTCGCATTCTCGCCCGCTTTCTCGCTACGTTCCGGTCCGCGATGTTTCCTCAAGCTCCGGCATTACAGAGTGAATTACTCTGCAGCGCCTTCTTCAGCTTCTGGTGCAACGCGTGGAGCGTGTACGTTTGCAACAGCTTTGTCATCACCGTGAGCCAGTGCAACAAACTCAACGCCTTTAGGGGCTTTGAGGTCGGACAGGTGGATGATGTCGCCGATTTCAGCAGCCGACAGGTCGACTTCGATGAACTCAGGCAGGTCTTTCGGCAGGCAGGTCACTTCGATCTCGGCTACAACGTGCGAGATTTCGCCGCCTTTCTTGATCGGAGCAGCTTCGCCAACGAAGTGCACAGGCACGATAGCGGTCAGTTTCTGACCGGCTACTACGCGAACGAAGTCAGCGTGCAGCACGTGGCCTTTAGCTGGGTGACGTTGCAGTGCCTTGATGATGACGTTCTGCTTGGAACCACCAACGTTCAGCTCGATGATGTGGCTGTAAGCCGCGTCGTTTTCGAGCAGTTTGGCGATTTCTTTAGCCAGCATGCTGATGGATTCAGGGGCTTTTTCGCCACCGTAAACTACAGCTGGAACCAGGCTTGCGAGACGACGCAGGCGGCGGCTCGCACCTTTCCCCAGGTCGGAACGCAGTTCAGCATTCAAAGTAAAATCGTTCATGTTGTATCTCCAAAATAACCACATTCGCCCTAGCGTTTGCGACCAGCGCTAAAGGCGATATGGGCAAAAAAGCCCCGCCCCAACAGAATGCTGGGGCGGGGCGCTTTTCGTCAGGTTGATGCCTAAGGTGTGACCCTTAACGGAACATCGCGCTGATCGATTCTTCGTTGCTGATGCGGCGAACCGCTTCGGCAACTACCGGTGCGATATCCAGTTGACGGATACGCGAACAGGCTTGAGCTGCAGCGGACAACGGGATGGTGTTGGTCACCACCAGTTCGTCCAGCATTGAGTTCTCGATGTTCTCGATCGCTCGGCCCGACAGCACAGGGTGTGTGCAGTAGGCGAAGACTTTTGCTGCACCGTGCTCTTTCAGGGCTTTCGCCGCGTGGCACAGGGTGCCGGCGGTGTCGACCATGTCATCAACCAGAATACAGGTACGCCCTTCGACATCACCGATGATATGCATCACTTCAGAGTGATTGGCTTTCTCACGGCGTTTGTCGATGATCCCGAGGTCCACGCCCAGGGATTTGGCAACAGCCCGTGCACGCACGACGCCACCAATGTCCGGGGACACGATCATCAGGTTTTCAAAGCGCTGGTCTTCGATGTCATCCACCAGGACGGGGGAGCCGTAGATGTTATCTACCGGAATATCGAAGAACCCCTGGATTTGGTCAGCGTGCAGGTCAACCGTGAGAACACGGTCGATGCCTACCACGGTCAGCATGTCAGCAACGACTTTCGCGCTGATAGCCACACGTGCGGAACGCGGACGGCGATCCTGACGGGCATAACCAAAGTAAGGGATTACAGCTGTGATTCGAGTCGCTGAGGAGCGGCGGAAGGCATCAGCCATCACGACGAGTTCCATCAGGTTATCGTTGGTCGGAGCGCAAGTCGGCTGAATAATGAAGACGTCTTTACCGCGGACGTTTTCATTGATCTCGGCTGTAATTTCGCCGTCGGAGAACTTACCGACAGAGATGTCACCGAGAGGGATATGCAGCTGACGTACAACACGCCGAGCCAGATCGGGGTTAGCATTCCCCGTAAAGACCATCATCTTGGACACGCGCAGTACCTAGAGGCTGAGGGTAACCTGGATGAGTATAGAAAATGGCAGGGGCGGCTGGATTCGAACCAACGCATGGCAGGATCAAAACCTGCTGCCTTACCGCTTGGCGACGCCCCTGTATCTGTTGCAACGAGTACCCAGTACTCGGTTCCTTTAGAGCAGACTTTGCAGCTTGCGATGCAACATCGAAACGTTGCTTCCCTTTGCTACAAACCCTGTAAGGGTCTCTGTAAGAAGGGCCGAGACTTTATCAGCTTCAGCTTTGCTTGGGAAGCCCCCAAACACACAACTTCCAGTTCCGGTTAATTTTGCTTCGGTAAAATTACCTAACAAATTCAAAGCGTTACGTACATCTGGATAACGCCTTGCTACAACCGGTAAGCAGTCATTTCGACTGTTTCCCTTGGGAACGGGGCGCACTTTAATGGGAGGAGAGTTACGTGTCAACAGTGGATCTGAAAAAATTTCTGCTGTACTTACAGATACTTGCGGAACAAGCACGACATACCACGGCTCTTCGGGGTCTACAGGGGTGAGTTTCTCGCCCGCGCCCTCGGCAAAAGCGGCGTGCCCACGCACGAAAACCGGGACGTCCGCGCCCAGTGTCAGGCCCAGCGCGGCCAGGCGATCGTGGTCCCAACCCAGTTGCCACAAGTGATTCAGGCCGAGCAACGTCGTTGCGGCATTCGAGCTGCCGCCACCGATGCCGCCACCCATGGGCAGGATTTTTTCGATCCAGATGTCGATGCCCAACGGGCAACCGGATTGTTCCTGAAGTTTTTTCGCGGCCTTCACAATCAGGTTGCTGTCGTGAGGCACGCCTTCGAATTCGGTGTGCAGTTGAATCACGCCGTCATCGCGAACGGCGAAGGTCAGCTCATCGCCGTAGTCGAGAAACTGAAAAATCGTCTGCAACTCGTGATAGCCGTCTTCACGGCGACCGAGAATGTGCAGCATCAAATTGAGTTTGGCCGGGGAGGGCAGGGTCAGGCGTTGCTCGGTCATGTCACTGCCCCAGCTTGCGAGGTTGCCAGTCCTTGATCACCAGCGTGACGTCAAGGTCGGTGCCATGCAGCTTGATGCGCTCGGGCAGCCAGTAACCGTTCTGTTGCACATAGCTCAGGTACTCGACCTGCCAGCCATCCTGCGCAAGCGACGCCAGGCGGCTGTCGCCGTTGAGGCTCAGGCGGCTCTTGCTGTCCGGTGCGGGCAGGCCGCGCACCCACCATACGAGGTGCGAGACGGGGAGCTTCCAGCCCATCTGTTCTTCCAGCAGGGCTTCGGGCGTCGGTGCCTCAAAGCGGCCCTGATTGGCCACTTCCAGGCTGACTTGCCCCGGCCGGCCGGTCAGGCGTGCCGCACCGCGGCCCAGCGGGCCTGACAGGCGAATGTCGTAATAGTCCTGGCGTTGCAGCCAGAACAAGGTCCCGCTGCCCGAATCCTTCGGCGCACGAATGCCGACCTTGCCTTCAATCTGCCAGCCGTCGAGGCTGCTCAGTTGGTCCTTGTGCTGCTGCCATTGCGCCGGGTTGCCCGGGCCTTCGACAGATTCACGGGTGCCAAGGCCCGAACAGCCGGCGAGCAGGGCGATAAAGCTGAAAACGATGACGTGGCGCAAAAACATAGAATTAAAGGGTCTCGGATCCGGTCAGGCGCTTGATGGTGCTGCGCAGGATTGGGCTTTCGGGCTGCTCCTTGAGGAACTTCTCCCAGATTTGTCGCGCTTCGCGTTGCTTGCCATTGGCCCAGAGCACTTCGCCCAGGTGTGCGGCCACTTCTTGGTCGGGGAAGCGCTCCAGCGCCTGGCGCAGCAAACGTTCAGCTTCGTCCAGGTTGCCCAGGCGGTAGTTCACCCAGCCGAGGCTGTCGAGAACGGCCGGGTCTTCCGGGTTCAACTGGTGAGCCTTTTCAATCAGCTCCTTGGCTTCGGCGTAGCGCGTTGTACGGTCGGACAAGGTGTATCCCAGGGCGTTCAGTGCCATGGCGTTGTCCGGGTCGCGCTTGATGATCAGGCGCAGGTCTTTTTCCATCTGCGCCAGGTCATTGCGTTTTTCCGCCTGCATGGCGCGGGTGTACAGCAGGTTCAGGTCGTCCGGGTATTGCAGCAAGGCTTGCTGCAGGATTTTCCAGGCGCGGTCGCCCTGCTTGTTGGCCGACAAGGTCTCGGCCTGGATCAAATACAGCTGGATCGCGTAGTCCGGTTCGGCATCCCGTGCGGCAGCCAGGCGTTTTTCCGCCTCGTCGGTGCGGCCGTTGTTCATCAGGATATCGGCCTGGCGCAGTTGCGCCGGCAGGTAATCGTTGCCGGGACCGACCTGGGCGTACTCGAGCAGCGCAGCCTGCGGGTCGTTACGCTCTTCAGCGATGCGGCCCAGGTTCAGGTGCGCCGAATCAACGTGGCTCTCCCGGGCGATCAAGTCTTCCAGATAACCCTTGGCCTCATCCCAGGCCTTGGCTTCCAGGCACACCAGCGCCAGGGAGTAACGCAACTCGTCATCGTCCGGGTATTGCTGGACGAGGTTGGCGAACTGCACCTTGGCGTCTTCCATGCGGTCCTGTTCAACCAGCATGCGGGCGTAGGTCAGCAGCAGGCGCTTGTCGCCCGGGTACTTCTTGATACTTTTTTCCAGCAGCGGAATCGCTTCCTTGCCGCGGTTGAGGTTTTGCAGCAGGCGGGCCCGCAGCAGGATCGGCGCAATTTCGCCGTCTTCCGGCGGGTGTTGCTCCAGCAGCTTCAAGGCGGCCTCGGGCTCGTCATCCTGTTGCAGCAACAGCGCCTTGCCGAAAATCAGCTGGCTGTTGTTCGGGTGTTTTTGCAGCAGGCGGTCGAAACTCTTCATCAGGCCGTTGCGGGTGTCCTGATCGGTGTCGGCGGCCGACAGCGCGAGGAAGTCGAAATGCGTGTCGCCCTTGCCCTGCAGGACTTTCTCCATATACACCATGGAGTCGTCATAGCGTCCGGCGCGGGCCAGTTGAATGGCCGCTGCCCGTTGCGCCTCAAGATCGTCCGGGGCGTTCTTCGCCCAGATCAGCGAGGAATCCAGGGCGGCCTGATCGGCGCCCAGGTACTCGGCGATGCGAAACGCCCGCTCCGAAATCCCCGGATCCTGAGTATTGATGGCCTGGGTCACGTAGTTATCCAGGGCAATGTCGAAACGATTGCGCTGGCCGGCCAGCTCCGCGCTCAGCAGACTGAAGATCGTCTCTTCACTGAACGAGGAATAAACCTTGGGCTTTTCAGGGGCGGGAGTGCTGTCTTCTACCGGCGGCGTACCGTCCGGCGACACGGGTGCCATGGCCTGGCAGCCGCTGAGGAAGACAAAAGCAAGGAGCAACGCGGAAGATCTATTCATATAGGAAGAGGACGACTAACCTGCGGTCGGATCATCATGACACAAGCCTTCGGCCAAACATAACCGGGGCGCCCGTAATACGCTTATTGCTTTCCCTGTAGGAGCAAGCTTGCTCGCGAAGATCGTCAACGATAACGCGTTCATTCTGGATTGACGCGTTGCCTGAGCGTTTTTCGCGAGCAAGCTCGCTCCTACAGGATGCCTTTATAGACACAAGGCATTAGGACAATAGCCTACGGTGGTTGTTCTGAATCATTCGAAGTAGGACAATTGTCGGCTTCCCGACATCATCAGCGATATTGAATGGCCTTCCTTGCACTCGGTATTAACCACAAGACTGCTTCTGTAGACGTCCGCGAGCGCGTGGCTTTTACTCCCGAGCAGTTGGTTGAGGCCTTGCAGCAGCTCTGCCGGCTCACCGACAGTCGCGAAGCTGCGATCCTTTCGACCTGCAATCGCAGCGAGCTCTATATAGAGCAGGAGCATCTTTCAGCCGATGTGGTGCTGCGCTGGCTGGCCGATTACCACCATTTGAGCCTCGACGAGCTGCGCCAAAGCTCATATGTGCATGAAGAGGATGCGGCAGTTCGTCACATGATGCGCGTCGCCTCCGGGCTCGATTCGCTGGTGTTGGGCGAACCGCAGATTCTTGGCCAGATGAAGTCGGCCTACGCCGTGGCCCGCGAGGCCGGCACCATCGGGCCGTTGCTGGGGCGCCTGTTCCAGGCCACCTTCAATTCGGCCAAGCAAGTGCGCACCGACACCGCCATCGGTGAAAACCCGGTGTCCGTGGCGTTTGCCGCGGTCAGCCTGGCCAAACAGATTTTCAGTGACTTGCAACGCAGCCAGGCCCTGCTGATCGGCGCCGGCGAGACCATCACCCTGGTCGCCCGCCATCTGCACGAGCTGGGGGTTAAGCGTATCGTCGTCGCCAACCGCACCCTGGAGCGTGCGAGTATCCTTGCCGAGCAGTTCGGTGCCCACGCGGTGCTGCTGTCGGACATCCCGGCCGAGTTGGTGCGCAGCGATATCGTTATCAGCTCCACCGCCAGCCAGTTGCCGATCCTGGGTAAGGGCGCGGTGGAAAGCGCCCTGAAACTGCGCAAGCACAAGCCGATCTTCATGGTGGATATCGCCGTTCCCCGGGATATCGAACCTGAAGTCGGCGAGTTGGACGACGTTTACCTCTACAGCGTCGACGACCTGCACGAAGTGGTCGCCGAAAATCTCAAGAGTCGCCAGGGCGCAGCCCAGGCCGCCGAGGAAATGGTCAGCACCGGTGCCGACGATTTCATGGTGCGCCTGCGTGAACTGGCGGCGGTGGACGTGCTCAAGGCCTATCGTCAGCAAGGCGAACGCCTGCGGGACGAGGAATTAATCAAGGCCCAGCGTATGCTCGCCAACGGCAGCAGCGCCGAAGACGTGCTGATGCAACTGGCGCGCGGCCTGACCAACAAATTGCTGCACGCCCCCAGTGTCCAGTTGAAAAAGCTTACCGCCGAAGGCCGCCTCGATGCGCTGGCCATGGCCCAGGAACTCTTTGCCCTCGGTGAGGGCGCGACAGAAAGCTCTTCGGATAAAAAACCGCAATGAAAGCGTCACTGCTCAATAAACTGGACGTCCTTCAGGACCGTTTCGAAGAACTGACCGCCTTGCTCGGCGATGGCGAAGTCATCTCCGATCAAACCAAGTTCCGCACCTATTCCAAGGAATACGCGGAAGTTGAACCGATTGTGGGCGCCTATACACAGTTGCTCAAGGTTCAGGCTGACCTCGAAGGCGCCCAGGCGCTGCTCAAGGACAGCGACCCGGACATGCGCGAAATGGCCGTTGAAGAAGTGCGTGAAGCCAAGGACAAGCTGATCGAACTGGAAGGCGACCTGCAGCGCATGCTGCTGCCCAAGGACCCTAACGACGGGCGCAACGTGTTCCTCGAAATCCGTGCTGGCACCGGCGGTGACGAGGCGGCGATTTTCTCCGGCGACCTGTTCCGCATGTACTCGCGCTACGCCGAGCGTCGTGGCTGGCGGGTCGAGATCCTGTCGGAGAACGAAGGCGAACACGGTGGCTATAAAGAAGTCATCGCCCGGGTGGAAGGCGAGAATGTCTACGGCAAGCTGAAGTTCGAGTCTGGCGTGCACCGCGTGCAGCGGGTGCCGGCGACGGAATCCCAGGGCCGTATCCACACCTCTGCGTGCACCGTGGCCGTGTTGCCTGAGCCCGACGAGCAGGAAGCCATCGAGATCAACCCGGCAGACCTGCGGGTCGACACCTACCGTTCATCGGGCGCCGGTGGCCAGCACGTCAACAAGACCGACTCGGCGATCCGTATCACCCACTTGCCTTCGGGCATTGTGGTGGAGTGCCAGGAAGAACGTTCCCAGCACAAGAACCGTGCGCGGGCCATGTCCTGGCTGTCGGCCAAGCTCAACGACCAGCAGACCAGCGCTGCCGCCAACGCGATTGCCAGCGAGCGCAAGTTGCTGGTGGGTTCGGGCGACCGTTCCGAGCGCATCCGTACTTACAACTTTGCCCAGGGCCGGGTTACCGACCACCGCGTCAACCTGACGCTGTACTCCCTGGACGAAATCCTGGCAGGTGGCGTTGATGCAGTCATCGAGCCATTGTTGGCCGAATACCAGGCCGACCAGCTGGCGGCGATAGGTGAATAAATGACCATTATTGCCAGCCTGTTACGCGCCGCCGACCTGCCGGACTCGCCCACTGCGCGCCTGGACGTGGAATTGTTGCTGGCGGCTGCCCTGGGCAAGTCCCGCAGCTACCTGCACACCTGGCCGGAAAAAATCGTCAGCAGCGAAGACGCACTGACCTTCGCCGACTACCTGCAACGCCGCCGCACCGGTGAGCCGGTGGCCTACATCCTCGGCCAGCAGGGCTTCTGGAAGCTCGACCTGGAAGTGGCACCGCACACGCTGATCCCGCGTCCGGAAACCGAGATGCTGGTGGAAGCCGCCCTGGAATTGCTGCCTGCCACCCCGGCCAAGGTCCTCGACCTGGGCACCGGCAGCGGCGCGATTGCCCTGGCCCTGGCAAGTGAGCGCCCGGCCTGGCAAGTTACCGCCGTCGACCGCGTGCTGGAAGCCGTGGCCCTGGCCGAGCGCAACCGCCAGCGCCTGCACCTGAACAACGCCACGGTGCTGAACAGCCATTGGTTCAGCGCCCTCAAAGGCCACACCTACAACCTGATCATCAGCAACCCGCCTTATATCGCCGATACCGACCCCCATCTGGTGGCCGGTGATGTGCGCTTTGAGCCGGCCAGTGCGCTGGTGGCCGGGCACGATGGCCTGGACGACCTGCGGCTGATCATCGCCCAGGCGCCTGCGCACCTCGACGCCGCCGGCTGGTTGCTGCTGGAACACGGTTACGACCAGGCGCCTGCCGTTCGCGACCTGCTGCTGGGGGAAGGCTTTGAAGAAGTCCACAGCCGCATCGACCTGGGCGGCCACGAACGCATCACGTTGGGACGCCGCCCGTGATGAACGACCAGGAGCTGTTGCGCTATAGCCGGCAGATTCTGTTGCAGCATGTCGACATCGATGGCCAGTTGCGCCTGAAAAACGGCCGCGCGCTGATCGTCGGGCTCGGTGGCCTTGGTTCGCCCGTGGCGCTGTACCTGGCGGCGGCGGGTGTGGGTGAGCTGCATTTGGCGGATTTCGATACCGTCGACCTGACCAACTTGCAGCGCCAGATCCTTCATGACACCGACAGCGTCGGCCTGAGCAAGGTCGACTCGGCGATTCGCCGCCTGGGCGCGATCAATCCTGAGATTCAGCTGGTCGCCCATCGCAGCGCGCTGGATGTGGATTCCCTTGCGGCCGCAGTGGCGGCGGTCGACGTGGTACTGGATTGCAGCGACAACTTCTCCACCCGCGAGGCAGTCAATGCTGCGTGTGTGGCTGCCGGCAAGCCGCTGGTCAGCGGCGCCGCGATTCGCCTGGAGGGCCAGTTGTCGGTGTTCGACCCGCGCCGCGCCGAAAGCCCGTGCTACCACTGTTTATACGGGCACGGCAGCGAAGCCGAACTGACCTGCAGCGAAGCCGGCGTCATCGGCCCGCTGGTGGGTTTGGTCGGCAGCCTGCAGGCCCTGGAAGCCTTGAAGTTGCTCGCCGGTTTCGGCGAGCCACTGGTGGGGCGGCTGTTGTTGATCGACGCTCTTACCAGCCGGTTCCGTGAACTGCGGGTCAAGCGCGATCCCGGTTGCAGCGTCTGCGGTAGCCAGCATGGTTAAGGACGCGCCGATTGGTGTGTTCGACTCCGGTGTCGGCGGCCTGTCGGTGCTGGACGAAATCCAGCGTCTGCTGCCCTATGAATCGCTGCTGTACGTGGCGGATGGCGGCCATATTCCCTACGGCGAAAAAACTCCGGCGTTCATCCTTGATCGCTCGCGACGGGTGGCGGAGTTCTTCCGCGAAAAAGGCGCCAAGGCCTTTGTGATTGCCTGCAACACGGCGACCGTCGCCGCCGTCGCCGATTTGCGCCAGGACTATCCCGACTGGCCATTGGTGGGCATGGAGCCTGCGGTTAAACCCGCCGCCGCCGCGACCCGCAGTGGCGTGGTCGGCGTGCTGGCGACCACCGGCACCCTGCAAAGCGCCAAGTTCGCCGCGTTGCTCGACCGTTTCGCCACCGATGTGCGGGTGATCACACAACCCTGCCCGGGCCTGGTGGAGCTGATCGAGACCGGCGACTTGAACAGCCTGGCGTTGCGCCGGCTGTTGCAAGGCTATGTCGAGCCGCTGATTGCGGCCGGTTGCGACACCATCATCCTGGGCTGCACCCACTATCCCTTCCTCAAGCCCTTGCTTGCCGAAATGCTCCCGCCGACGATCATTCTGATCGACACGGGCGCGGCAGTCGCCCGTCAGTTACAGCGCCTGCTGAGTGATCGCGAACTGCTGGCCACCGGCAATCCCGAGCCTGCACAGTTCTGGACCAGCGGCGATCCCGAGCACCTAAGAAAAATCCTACCAACCCTATGGAAATCTCCTGGCGTTGTGCGTAGTTTTGGCGTGTGAAAAAAACGTGAAATAACGCCTTTATCCGCTGAACTTCTGGCTACACGGCAGCTTCTATAGCAAGTTAGCCGGTACAAAATCATACAACTTCGTTCGGAAGGGATGTTTCTCTATGAAGCGCTTGTTCTGTTTGGCTGCGATTGCGGCTGCAATGTTGGGGCACTCTTTTTCTGCGCAGGCTGCGGGCCTGGAATTTGGAGTGGGGAGTACGAGCGATTCGACCCTGACCTATCGGTTGGGGCTGACCTCGAATTGGGACAAAAGCTGGTGGCAGACCGATACGGGCCGCGTGACCGGGTACTGGAGTGGGGCCTACACCTATTGGGACGGTGACAAGCGCGCCAGCGTCAGCAGCCTGTCGTTCTCGCCGGTGTTTGTGTATGAGTTTGCCGGGGAGCGGGTGAAGCCGTACATCGAGGCCGGGGTTGGCGTGGCGGTGTTCTCCCGCACGCGGGTGGAAGACAACAACATTGGCCAGGCTTTCCAGTTTGAAGACCGACTGGGCTTTGGCTTGCGCTTTGTCGGTGGGAGTGAAGTGGGCATTCGTGCCACCCATTACTCCAATGCCGGGATCAGCAGCAATAACGATGGTGTCGAGAGCTATTCGCTGCACTACACGATGCCACTGTAACGCTCAAGAACACCGCAAAACCCTTGTAGGAGCTGGCTTGCCAGCGATGCAGGCACCTCGGTGCATCAGTTACACCGAGTTGATGCTATCGCCGGCAAGCCAGCTCCCACAGTTGATCTATATCGGTTTCAAAATCAGCGATACACCGTCGCAATCCCCTGGCGCTCATCAATGCACTCCGGCGCGCCCATCTCGAACTCCCGGCAGATCAGCGGTCGCTTCTCATAGATCGTGCACATCATCGTGTCGCGATCCAGCGCCGCGCACCAGCCATCATCCAGGCGCAGCATGACTTCGCCGCCCCAATCGTCGGTATCGATAAAGCGATCAGGCACGCCGGTATCGGTGATCAGCATGACTTCCAGCTGGCAGCAGCACGCGGCGCAGGTGGAGCAGGTGACGGCGGGTTCGGCGATTTGGGTGTGGGGGATGTTGGTCATAGGCGCGCAGTGTAAGGCAAGCGGCTTATGCGTGTGTGAAAGGCCTGACGGACGTCAGTGTGCCAACTGCCTGGCGACCCAGTGCAGCAATGGAAAAATCATGCCCCAGAGCAACGCCAGGCCGAGGATGGTCGCCACGGTGCCGTAGCCGAAACTGACCCCGGCCAACTGGCTGCCGGCGTAATAAGACAACGGCCCGCCCACCGCACCCAACAGGCTCGCGCGCCACCAGGGCTGCGCGCTCCAGGCCAGGCAATGGCGCAGCGTGGTTGCCAACAGCGCCCACAACAGGATCAGCCATAAAGGCGCCAGCGGTCCCGGCATGCTGAAATGAAACACGCCAAACCCGCGCAACGCGGTGTCGATCACCGTGCCCAGCAGGGTGACGGCCAGGATCACCTGGCCCTCCTCGGACCACGAACTTATCCACAGCAGATGGACCGCCAGCACGGCCGCTCCCACCAACAGCCACAGGCTGTTGCCGCCCAGCACACAGGCAAACCAGCCGCACTGGAACAGCACGGCGTTCGCCAGCGGTTTAAGCATCAAAACGCCCGAGCAGCGGTTGGGTCAGCGCCGCCGGCTTGGCGAGTAGCATCTGCGCGGTGCCGATGGTGCGCTCCATGAAGCCGCCTTCGCAGTAGCACAGGTAAAACTCCCACAGGCGCAGGAAGTATTCGTCGTAGCCCATGTCTGTCAGGCGGCTGTGGGCGCGGCGAAAGTTTTCATGCCACAGGCGCAGGGTACGCGCGTAGTGCAGGCCGAAATCCTCCATGTGCAGCAGGTTCATGTCGGTGTCGCGGCTGACGATCTCGAGCATCTTCTGCACGCAGGGCAGGGCACCGCCGGGGAAGATGTAGCGCTGGATAAAGTCCACGCTGCTCTTGGCCTGTTCGTAGCGTTGCTCACGAATGGTGATGGCTTGCAGCAACATCAGGCCGTTGCCCTTGAGCAACTGCGCGCACTGCTTGAAATAGGTGGGCAGGAAGCGATGGCCCACCGCTTCGATCATCTCGATGGACACCAGCTTGTCGTACTGCCCGGTCAGGTCGCGGTAGTCCTCCAGCAGCAGCGTCACCTGGTTCTGCAAACCCAGGGCCTCGATGCGTTTTTCAGTGTAGGCAAACTGCTCTTTGGACAAGGTCGTGGTGGTGACCTTGCAGCCATATTGCTGCGCCGCATAAATCGCCATGCTGCCCCAGCCGGTGCCGATTTCCAGCAGGTGGTCGGACGGTTTCAGGGCGAGCTTCTGGCAAATGCGTTCCAGCTTGTTCAACTGCGCCTGTTCCAGGGTGTCGTCGGCGGTGAGGAACTGCGCGGCCGAATACATCATGGTCGGGTCGAGGAATTCTTCGAACAGGTCGTTGCCCAGGTCGTAGTGGGCAGCGATGTTTTTCTGCGAGCCCTTGCGCGTATTGCGGTTGAGCCAGTGCAGGCCCTGGGTGAAGGGCCGCGCGAGCTTGGCCAGGCCACCTTCCAGCGCATCCAGCACATCCAGGTTGCTGACCATCACCCGCACCACGGCGGTGAGGTCCGGGCTGCTCCAGTAACCATGAATAAATGCTTCGCCCGCACCGATGGAACCGTTGGCCGCCACCAGGCCCCACACGGCTGAATCGAGGATCTGGATTTCCCCCAGCAGGTGCGCTTCCCGTGCGCCGAAGACTTGCCGTTCGCCGTCCTCCACCACCACCAACTGGCCGTGGCGCAGTTGGCCGAGCTGGCGCAGCACCGCTTTGCGCAGCAGTGCGGCGGTCATGCCGTTGACGTTCAAGCGGTTGGATTTGACCGATAAGCTAGGGGATTTCATGGCGGCGATCCTTGGTGTACCCGACTGCGGTGCGAGAAGCGCCTTCGGCGGCGTGATGGGAAAAAATCGGCGTGCGTTTAAGCAGAAGGCGCAAGGCTTGCCAATAAATGGCCAGGCAGGTCTTGGCGGTCATCCACGGGAAGCGCCACAGGTAACGGTGCAGGCTGGCGCGGTTCAAGGCTTCGCGTTGCAGGCTCAAGGTGGCGTCGAAGACTTTCAGCTCGCCCTGCCAGTCGGCCATGTGCACGCCGAGTTTCGCGGCGGGCGGGCTGAAGCTCATGCGGTACTCAAGGTCCCGGGGCAGAAACGGCGACACATGAAACGCCTTGGCCACGGCGAAGTGCTGGTGCTCGTCGGCAGGCAGCGCCTGGGCCGGCAGCACGTAGTGATAGCGCTCGCGCCACGGGGTGTTGGTCACTTCACAGAGGATCGCGGCCAGTGTTCCATCGGCCTCGAAGCAGTAGAAGAAACTCACCGGATTAAAAGCCAGGCCCCAACTGCGAGCCTGGGTCAGCAGGCAGATTGCGCCCAGGGGGATGCGCCCCAGGGCCTTGCCGACTTCTTGGCGTACGGCATCGGTCAAGCTCATGCCGTGACGGGTCAATTCTCGCAGGTAATCCTGCTGGCGAAACGCGAACGGCGCCCAGCGCTCGCCCGCCAGTGGCGACAAGCCGAACACGTCGTGCTGTTCGCTGAGGTCCAGGTACAGCAGGCCGATCCGGTAGCGGAAGGCATGGCCCTTGGGCGTAAACCGCCGATGGGCGATCCAGCCGCTGTAGAGGGCGCTGTTCACAGGATTTCCCCAAATGCCTTGGCCACGCGCAACGCGCTGACCACGCCGTCTTCGTGGAAACCGTTGGCCCAGTAGGCGCCGCAATAATAGGTGTGCTGCGCGCCGTGCAATTCTTCCCAGCGCGCTTGCGCGGCCACGGCGGCCAGGCTGTATTGCGGATGGGCATAGGTGTAGCGGGCGAGGACTTTGAGCGGGTTGATCATCGCCGTCTGGTTGAGGCTCACGCAAAAGGTGGTGGCGCTGTCGATGCCTTGCAGAATGTTCATGTCGTAGGTCACGGCCGCCTGCTTTTGCGCGCTGCCGTCCAGGCGGTAGTTCCAGCTGGCCCAGGCCAGTTTGCGCTCGGGCAGCAAGCGGGTGTCGGTGTGCAGGACCACGTCGTTGTCGGCGTAGGGCAAGGCGCCGAGGATCTGTTGCTCGGCCACGCTCGCATCGCCCAGCAATGCCAGGGCCTGGTCGCTGTGGCAGGCGAACACCACCTTGTCGAAGGCCTCGCTGCCGGCGGCGCTGTGGATCACCACGCCGATCGCTGTGCGTTCAACCCGGGTGACCGGGCAGTTGAGGCGAATTTTTTCGCGAAAGGACTGGGTCAGCGGCTCGATATAGCGGCTGGAACCACCTTCGATCACGCACCACTGCGGCCGGTTGCTCACCGACAACAAGCCATGGTTCTTGAAGAACCGTACGAAGAATTGCAGGGGAAACCCGAGCATGTCCGCCAGGGACATCGACCAGATCGCCGCCCCCATCGGCACGATGTAGTGCTGGATAAACCGCTGGCCGTAGCCGCCCGCTTGCAGGTACTCGCCCAGGGTCATCTCGGCGCTGATGCGTTGCTCTTGCAGGTCCAGCGGCGCCTGGCGGTTGAAGCGCAGGATGTCGCGCAACATGCCCCAGAACCCCGGCGACAGAATGTTGCTGCGCTGGGCGAACAGGCTGTTGAGGTTGTTGCCGTTGTATTCGAAGCCGGCGTTCGGGTCGCACACCGAAAAGCTCATCTCGGTGGGTTTGAACGTCACGCCGACCTGCCCCAGCAGCTTGATGAAGTTGGGGTAGGTCCAGTTGTTGAACACGATGAAGCCGGTATCCACCGCATAGCTTTTGCCATCCACCGTGACATTCACCGTGTGGGTGTGCCCGCCGATGCGGTCGCCCGCCTCGAACAGGGTGATGTCATGGCGGCGGCTGAGCAGGTAGGCACTGGTCAGCCCGGCAATGCCGCTGCCGATAATGGCGATCTTCACAGGTCGTCCTTGAGCGGTGGCGGGCTGCGCAGCATGCGTTTGCCGATGATCAGTTGCACCCGGTTCGGCAACTTCGACAGCGGCCACAACGCGGCAATAAACAGGGCCGGAAAGGCAATTTCCAAGGGGCGGTTTTTCAGCTTGGCGAAGATATGCCGCGCGGCCTTGTCCGCCGGCCAGCTCAAGGGCATCGGGAAATCATTGCGGGCGGTCAGCGGTGTGTCGACAAACCCGGGGCTGACCACGGTCACGTCAATCCCTTCGGGTGACAGGTCGATGCGCAGGGATTCGAACAGGTAACGCAGGCCGGCCTTGGAGGCACCATAGGCTTCCGCCCGGGGCATCGGCAGGTAGGTCACCGCGCTGGCCACGCCGACCAGGTGCGGGGTATTGCCGGCGCGCAACAGCGGCAGGGCAGCCTCGATGCAGTAACTGCTGGCGAGCAGGTTGGTGCGCACCACGTGTTCGATGATCGAGGCGTCGAATTGCTTGGCATCCACGTATTCGCAGGTGCCGGCGTTAAGGATCACAGTGTCCAGCGAGCCCCAGACCACGGCGATGTGTTCACCGATTTCGCGCACGGTCTGGCTGTTGGTCAGGTCGCCTGCCACAACCAGCACTTGCCCGGGGTATTGCGTTGCGAGCTGCTCCAGCGGCGCCTTGGAGCGGGAGCTGACGGCCACGTGGGCGCCGCTGTCGAGCAGCGCCTTGGCCAGTTCGGCACCGATGCCACTGCTGGCGCCGGTCAACCAATAACGGCGTGGGGGTATAAGGCTCATCCCATTCTCCTTTTCAACCAACTGACCACGCCACCGAGGACCGGCACGTGTTCATACAGCAGTGCACCTGCGTCGAAATAGTCTCGATGCTGGTACACCTTGTCGCGCCACAGCAGGTGCGAGCAGCCTTCGACGCGAATCACTTCGCCCTTGGCCAGGCGCGGGTGGCAGAAGCTCATTTTCCAGCGCAGGTAGCCTTCGCCTTCAGCCACTTGATCGAAGCCATGGAAGTCAAAGCGCAGCTGGGTGACGTTGTCGTACAGCTCGGCGAAGTAACGGTGCAGCGCCGGCAGCCCGTGCACTTCATGCAGCGGGTCGGTAAAGCTGATGTCCTGGCTGTACAGGCTGTCGAGCAGGTGCAGGTTATGCTTGTCCACACTGGCAAAGGCCTGGGCGAAGCGGCGCAGGAAGTCACTCATAACCACCCCCGACCGCCTGGCGTGAAGGCAGGCTGCGGAAGGCGGCGAGGGCGCGGTCGCGGGATTTTTTCAAATCGACGATAGGACGAGGATAGTCGGCCACGCCGAACAGGCCGCCCACGGCGTCGGGGTTGTGCACTTCCTTTTTGTTCAGCGCCGCCAGTTGCGGCAGCCAGTGCTTGATGAACACGCCTTCGCCGTCGAATTTTTCCGACTGGCTCAAGGGGCTGAAAATCCGGAAATACGGCGCCGAGTCGGTGCCGGTGGACGAACTCCACTGCCAGCCGCCGTTGTTAGCGGCCAGGTCGCCGTCGATCAGGTGGCGCATGAAAAAACGCTCGCCTTCGCGCCAGTCGATCAGCAGGTTTTTGGTCAGGAACATCGCCACCACCATGCGCAGGCGGTTATGCATCCAGCCGGTTTCCAGCAATTGGCGCATGGCCGCATCGATGATCGGCAGGCCGGTGCGGGCTTCCTGCCAGGCCTTCAAGTCGTCGGGGCTGTTGCGCCAGGCCACGGCTTCGGTTTCCGGGCGGAACGCGCGGTGGCGCGAGACCCGTGGGTAACCCACCAGGATATGTTTGTAGAACTCGCGCCACAGCAGCTCGTTGATCCAGGTGATGGCGCCGATGTCGCCGCTTTCGAACTCACCCTGGTTGCTTTGCAGCGCGGCGTGCAGGCATTGGCGCGGCGAGACCACACCGGCGGCCAGGTAAGCCGAGAGCTGGCTGGTGCCGGGCTTGGCCGGGAAGTCGCGTTCGTCTTTGTAGTAGCTGATTTGCCCGTCGGCAAACTGCTCGAGACGGCGACGGGCTTCGGTTTCACCGGCTGGCCACAGGGCGCGCAGGGCCTCGGTTGGCGAGGCAAAACCGTCGACGTGATCCGGGACCGGGTCGCTTTTGAGTGTGAGCGGCGTTTGGGCCTTGGGTGTTGCGACCAGGCGGGGCAGCGCGCCGTGCAAGCGGCTGTAGCAGACCTTGCGGAACTGGCTGAACACCTGGAAGTACGTACCGGTCTTGGTCAGGACGCTGCCGGGCTGGAACAGCAGCTGGTCCAGGTAGTTGTGGAAGATTACGCCCCGGGCTTCGAGGGCCTGGGCGACGGCGGCGTCGCGGCGCTCTTCGTGGATGCCGTATTCGTCATTGACGTGCACCGACTCGACCGACAGTTCCTGGCACAGGTCTGCCAGGACTTGCGGTGCCTGGTCCCAGGTAGCGGCGGGGCGGACCAAAAGCGGGATGTTCAACTCGCCCAATGCCACGCTCAAGCGCTTGAGGTTGCGCAGCCAGAAGTCGACTTTGCACGGCGCGTCATCGTGGGCCAGCCACTGCTGCGGGCTGATCAGGTAGACAGCCGCTGTCGGGCCGCGCTGTGCGGCGGCGGCGAGGGCGGTGTTGTCATGCAGGCGCAGGTCGGTGCGCAGCCAGATCAAGTGCATTTAAATAAGTCCCTGCTGGATCAGTACCTGATGGGCCGATAACGGGTCTTCGGCCAGCAGCAAATCAGGAATGTCTTGGGTTAATACGGACAGCTCGGCCTGGTGGATGCATACCGTTGGTCCGGTTATCAGTTTTGGGCAACTGAAGCCGCTCAAAAGTTTGCCCAGTGCCGACGTATGGAGTGCCTTGCTCGAATACAGCAGCACCGCCCGGGGTTGCAGGTGCTCGACGGCCAGGGCCAGTTCGCCGGCCGGCAGTGGCCAGTCGAACACTTCCACCGGGCAGTCGGCGCTGCTGGCCAGCCAGGCGGTGAGCCACAGATGCGGCTCCAGCGGCAGGTCGGATTGGTTGACCAGCAGCAACGGCGCGCCATTGAGTTGGCGGTTGTTGTGGTACATCCGCGCGCCGAATTTGCTGCGCAGCCAGGAGTAAAAAAACACCCGCTCCATCTGCGCGCCGAATTGGCCTTGCCAGCGCAGTTCAAGCTCCTTGAGCAACGGCAATAACAACTGCTCGCACAAGGTGCGCGGCGGGTACAGCGCCATGGCCTGGTTGAAGGCGTCATCCACTCGGCGTTCGGCCAATTCGCTGATGGCCTGCATCAGGTGCTGGCGACGGTTGTGCCATTCGTTTTCCACCGGCGGCTCGCTGGCGGGTTGCGCGGTGTCGATCAGGCTCTTGACCTGGCTGACGGGCACGCCGCGGTTGAGCCAGGTCAGGATGGTGTGGATACGTTGCACGTGCTCGGCAGAAAACAGCCGGTGCCCCTTGGGCGTGCGCTGGGGCACGATCAGGCCGTAGCGTCGCTCCCAGGCGCGCAGGGTCACGGCGTTGACGCCGGTCTGGCGCGCCACTTCGCGGATCGGCAGCCAGCCTTGTTCGATGGCCTCGGCGATGTCTTCGACAGGTTCTTGCAGGGGGAGAGTCATAGGTTAAATCGCATTACGCAGGCTGAGGTTTTCCGGGTGCGGTTGCAGGTAAGCCTGCTGCGCGATGTAGCGGTCCGGATGCTGGCGAAAGTGGTGCTTGAGCAGGGTCAACGGCACCACCAGCGGCACGATGCCCTGGCGGTATTGGCCGATGAGGGTCTGCACTTCCTGTTTGTCTTCGGCGCTGATGGCTTGCTTGAGGTAGCCGCTGATGTGTTGCAACACGTTTGTGTGGGTGCCGCGTGTGGCGCACTTGGTCAGGGCGGTCATCAGTTCGCTGAAATAGCCGGCGGCCAGGGCGTCGAGGTCGACGTCCCTGGGCATGCTGCCCAGCAGGTTGCCGAGGCTTTTGTAATGCACCGGGCTGTGGGCCATCAGCAGGTATTTGTAGCGTGCGTGAAATTCCAGCAGGCGGTGGCGGGTCAGGCCTTCGGCGAGCAGTTGCTGCCAGGTGGCGTAGACGAATACCCGGGTCAGGAAGTTTTCCCGCAGCACCGGGTCATTCAGCCGACCGTCTTCTTCTACCGGCAGGTTGGGGTGGCGCGCGCAAAACGCCTGGGCATAGATGCCGCGCCCGCCGCCGTCGATGGGCATGCCGTTTTCCTGATAGACCTTGACCCGCTCCAGGCCGCAGGACGGGGATTTCTGCATGAAGATGTAACCGCAGAGGTCGGTGTGTTCAGCGGCCATTTGTTGGCCGTAGTCGTCCAGCGGCCGGGTCACGTTGAGTTCGCGGTGCACCGTGCCAACGGCCTGGGGGTTGAGCGGGTCGCCCACCAGGCGAATCGGCTCGCGGGGAATGCCCAGGCCGATGGCAACTTCCGGGCACAGCGGCACGAAGTCGAAGTAATCGGCGAGGGTGTGGCTGCACAGATGGGATTGTTTGTGCCCGCCGTTGAACCGCACGTTCTCGCCCAACAGGCAGGCACTGATGGCGATTTTCGGTTTGCCGGTGGCGGGCAGGGTGCTGGGCATGGCCAAACCTCTATGAAAAATCCTGTACAGAGTTAAATTTCTGTACAACTTAATCTCATCATAGGTTTGAAGCTGTACAAGTCAAATAATTTGTACAGGTTTTTTCGGGGGCGGCTATTTCCAGCCGATTTTCCAGTCTTCGGCGTTTTGCAGGGCTTGCCAGGCCAGGCGCTGCACGCGATGGCTCATGACGGCTTCCAACTCGATCTCCTGCACATCGCCATCGTCGTCGCGCAGCAACTGGGTCACCAGGAAGTGTTTTTCCTTGTGCTGCGGGCGGGCTGCTGTCCACTTCGACAGCAGCAACTTGGCGGGATTGATGCGGTTCATTGCAGGTGCTCGATCAGCCGCCGGGCCGCTTCCTGGCCGCTGAGCCAGGCGCCTTCCACACGGCCTGACAGGCACCAGTCACCGCACACGTACAAGCCCAGGTCGGCGTCGGCCAGCACGCCAAATTCGTGGCTGGTGGACGGCCGCGCGTACAGCCAGCGGTGGGCGAGAGTGAAGGAGGGTGCAGGCATCGCGCTGTGCAAAAGTTCGGCGAAGGCGCCGTGCAGGTGTTCGATCACCGCTTCCTTGGACAGGTCCAGGTGTTGCTTGCTCCAGGTGCTGGTGGCGTGCAGAACCCAGGTGTCGAGGGTGGTGTCGCGCCCCGGTTTGCTGCGGTTGCGGGCCAGCCAGTCCAGTGGGCTGTCCTGCACGAAGCAGCCTTCCATGGGCGTATCCAACGGCTTGTCGAAGGCCAGGGCGACGGCCCAGGTCGGGTCCATTTTTACCCCGGCGGCGGCACTCGCCAGCTTGGGCGCAGCGGCCAGCAAGGCGGTGGCCTGCGGCGCCGGAGTGGCGATGATCACGTGGCTGAAGGGGCCGTGGTTTTCGCCGTCGGCGTCCAGCAGGTTCCAGTGGTGTTTGCCCTGGAACACTTCGGTGATGCGGCAGCCGAAGTGCACCGGCAGGTCATCCAGCAGGGCACGGGTGATCGCACTCATGCGCGGCGTGCCGACCCAGCGAATCTGTTCATCGGGGGAGGGCGTGAGTTGCCCGGACTTGAAGTTGTACAGCTGGGGTTTCCATTGCTCGGCGCAACCCTGGGCCTGCCAGCGTTGCACTTCGTTGACGAAACGCCGGTCGCGGGCGGTGAAGTACTGTGCGCCCATGTCCAGTGCCCCGGCATCGCTGCGCTTGCTGGACATGCGACCGCCACTGCCGCGGCTTTTATCGAAGAGTTGTACAGCGTGCCCCGCGTCTTTCAACGCTCGGGCGGCGGAGAGACCGGCGATGCCGGTGCCAATGATCGCGATGGGAACAGTCATGGGAGGCCTCGTTTTACCGTTGGGTACAGACTACGCCGACACCAATAGCTGTACAATATTGTTTTTTGGTATAAGTTTTGGCGTACCTGATCGTTTGGCGTGACCTATGGTTAAACCTGAGGGTTTAACCACCGTTGCGCCCGATTAAAACATCCCTGTCTATAAAATAGACTAACGGTGGTCGGCGAACGTTACACGAGGAACAACTCATGCACATTTTGCTGACCGGCGGTACGGGTTTGATCGGCCGTCAACTCTGCCAACACTGGCTTGCCCAAGGCCATCAACTTACGGTCTGGAGCCGCCATCCCGAGCAAGTGGCCAAACTGTGCGGCGCCCAAGTGCGCGGCATCGCCCGCCTGCAAGACATAAACGAGCCGGTGGACGCGGTGGTCAACCTGGCCGGGGCGCCGATTGCCGACCGCCCCTGGACCCATAAACGCAAGGCGTTGCTGTGGAGCAGCCGTATCGGCCTGACCGAAACCTTGTTGGCCTGGCTGGAGGGCCTCGAGCAAAAACCGGCCGTGCTGATTTCCGGCTCTGCGGTCGGCTGGTATGGCGACGGCGGCGAGCGTGAGCTGACCGAAGACAGTGGCCCGGTGCAGGACGATTTCGGCAGCCAGCTATCGATCGCCTGGGAGGAAACGGCCCAGCGCGCCGAGGCATTGGGTATCCGCGTGGTACTGGTGCGTACCGGGTTGGTGCTGGCGGCCGAGGGCGGCTTTTTGTCGCGGCTGTTGCTGCCGTTCAAACTGGCGCTGGGCGGGCCTATCGGCAATGGTCGGCAGTGGATGCCGTGGGTCCATATAAAGGATCAAATCGCCCTGATTGATTTTCTTCTGCACAAGAGCGATGCCAGCGGTCCTTATAATGCGTGCGCGCCACACCCGGTGCGCAACCTTGAGTTTGCCAAGACCCTGGGCAAGGTGCTGCACCGTCCGGCGTTCATGCCCATGCCGGCGTTTGCCTTGCGCATCGGCCTGGGTGAGTTGTCCGGCTTGTTGCTGGGTGGCCAGCGGGCGTTGCCCCAGCGGCTGTTGGCGGCCGGTTTCACTTTCCAGTTCACTGAGTTGCACGCGGCCCTGGACGACTTGTCCAGCCGCCTCTAGAGATAGGATGTTGCATGACGGATCACGCGTTGTTACTGGTCAACCTGGGTTCACCGGCGTCCACTTCGGTGGCGGATGTGCGCAGCTACCTTAACCAGTTCCTGATGGACCCTTACGTCATCGACCTGCCGTGGCCGGTGCGGCGTTTGCTGGTGTCGCTGATCCTGATCAAGCGCCCCGAGCAGTCGGCCCATGCCTACGCCTCGATTTGGTGGGACGAAGGCTCGCCGCTGGTAGTCCTCAGCCGTCGCCTGCAACAACAGATGACGTCGCAATGGACCCAGGGCCCGGTGGAACTGGCGATGCGTTATGGCGAGCCGTCGATTGAAAGCGTACTGACTCGTTTGGCATCCCAGGGCATCAAGAAAGTCACCCTGGCGCCGTTGTACCCGCAGTTCGCCGACAGCACCGTGACCACGGTGATTGAAGAAGCCCGGCGCGTGGTGCGGGACAAGAAGCTGGCGATCGAGTTTTCGATCTTGCAGCCGTTTTACGATCAGCCGGAATACCTCGATGCGCTGGCCAACAGTGCCAGGGCCTACGTGGAGCAGGATTTCGATCACCTGCTGCTGAGTTTCCACGGCTTGCCCGAGCGTCACCTGAAAAAGCTCGACCCTACCGGGCAACACTGTTTCAAGGACGCCAACTGTTGCCAGAACGCCTCTCCCGAGGTGCTTGCCACTTGCTATCGCGCCCAATGCTTCAGCGTTGCGCGGGATTTTGCCGAGCGCCTGGGTTTGCCGGAGGGCAAGTGGTCGGTGGCGTTCCAGTCGCGATTGGGCCGGGCCAAGTGGATCGAACCCTACACCGAGGCACGCCTTGAAGCGTTGGCTCAGCAAGGCGTGAAGAAGCTGCTGGTGATGTGCCCGGCGTTTGTCGCGGACTGCATCGAGACGCTGGAAGAGATTGGCGATCGCGGGTTGGAACAGTTCCGTGAGGCGGGGGGCGAGGAGTTGGTGTTGGTGCCTTGCCTGAATGACGACCCGCAGTGGGCTGTGGCGCTGAATACGTTGTGCGAAAGAGCACCGGTATCGCTGTGATCCGATTGTCGAAACGATAGAGATCAAATGTGGGAGCCGGGCTTGCCCGCGATAGCGGTGGATCAGTCACCAGATGCCTCGACTGAAAAATCGCCATCGCGGGCAAGCCCGGCTCCTACATTGTTTGCGGTGTTTACTCGTGATGCGGCTCGCCCAGGAAGGTCAGGGAACTGAACAGCCCGCGAGTCGCTACATCAGCATTGTCCTTGAGCGGGATTTCCACCTGCGCCGCAATCACATTCAACCCTTCATTCCTCACCAGCACCTGTGCGCGGCCGTCTTTATCGGTCTCGGTGCTCAGCGTGCCAGGTGCATTGCGATAATCCCCAATCAGCTTGATCCCCGCCGCCGGCTTGCCATCCAGCAGCACCCGCACCGGCAGTGACTTGCCCGGGCCTACGGTCAGTGGATCAACCTCCGGCAAGATCAGCAGCTTGATCTGATCCAGCTTCGGCAACTTCGCCCCCGGCTGGTAAATCGCCAGGCTGTACTTGAAGGTCTGGGTCGACTCGATCGCCCCTGGCACTTTGCTGCGGCCTTGGTTGATCCACTTCTTGTCAGCGGTCTGCGACCACATCCCGTTATCCAGCGCCACGGCCAACACCGCCGGCGACTTGAGCGGCTTCAGGCGCGCATGGTCGGGCAGGCGTTCCACCGTTACCGGGATCATTTTGCCGCTGGCGTCATAGGCCCAGGCACCACTGATTTTCTGCGCCTTGAACGCGTTATCTTCGGCACCGTGGCCGTAGATCACTTCGATATTGCCGCGCCGTTGTTCGGTCCACAGGCCGTGGGCCGAGACTTGGGTGGCAAACAGCAGGCCGAGTACGGCCAGGGATTTGAAGGCTTGCATGGTGACGTCCTTTTACAGGTTGAGGGTCAGGCTGACGGTGAAATTGCGCGGCTCACCAGGGTTGACCCAGTAATTGCTGTAGGAGCGCTCGTAGTACTTTTCATCGAACAGGTTGTTGAGGTTCAGGCCCACGGTGACGTTGTCGCTGGCTTTGTAGTGCGCGAGCAAATCGACGGTGTGGTAAGCCGGCAGTTCGAAGCGGCCCCCGGCTTCACCCGAGCGATCGCCCACGTAGGTAAAGGCCGCGCCAAGGTCGGAACCGCGCAGCAGGCCATCCTGGAATTCATACACCCCAAGCAAGCTGCCGCTGCGTTTGGCCACGCCGAGAATCCGGCTGCCGGTAGGGATGGTTTTGTCGCCCTTGGTCACTTCGGCGTCGATGTAGGCAAAGGCGCCGATCACCCGTACGGCGTCAGTCACTTGCCCGGTCAGTTGCAGGTCAACACCCTGGCTGCGAGCCTTGCCCATGGCGCGGTTGGTGTCGGTGGCCGGGTCCAGGGCCAGGACATTTTCCTTCTCGATATGGAAGGCGGCGAGGGTGGTGCTCAGGCGGTCGTCGAACAGCTCGCTCTTGATCCCGATTTCATAACCCACGCCTTCCTCCGGCTTGAAGGATTTGCCGCCGGCGTCCAGGCCATTGTTGGGCTTGAACGAGGTGGACGCGTTGGCGAACAGGCCTACTTCGGGCGTCAGTTGATAGAGCAGGCCGGCGCGTTGGGTCAGGGCGTCGTGGGTTTGTTGGCTTTTCGCATGGTTGCGGGCGAAGTCGTTGGTGCGCTGCTCGAAGTGTTCGAAACGCGCGCCGATCATTCCGCGCAGGCGGTCGGTGAAGATGATCTGGTCCTGCAGGTTCAGCGCCTGGCTTTTCACCTGTTCGAAAAAGTCGGTGCCGGAGCGTGCGCCGTTGGGTTTGGGCTGGCCGTAGACCGGGTTGTAGATGTCGATGGTATAGGGGCCGCCGGCGATGGCGGTCACCCGTTCTTTCTTGCGGTAGTCCTCGTATTCGGTGCCGACCAGCAGTTCGTGCTGCCAGTTGCCGATGTCGAACCGCCCGCGCAGTTCGAGTTGGGTGATGCTGTCGTGCCAACCGGTGGAGCGTTCGCGGTAGCGGCGGTTGAGGGTGTGGCCATCGGCATCCAGCGGGCGGTTTTCCGAAGCGTCGCCCCACAGGCTGCCTTGTTTGTAGTGGCTGGCCAGGCGCAGCTGCCAGGCATCGTTGAGGTGATGTTCGAGGGTGGCTTGCAGGCGGTTGTTGTGGTTGCGGATATCGCCGTCGTTGGGCTCGCCGAGGAAGGTCGAGCGGGAAACGCCGCTCCAGCGGTTGTTGGGCGCGACGATGCCACGGTCGAAGGTGGAGCGGTGGCGCACGAATTCGCTTTCCACCAACAGGCTTGTGTCCGGGTCCAGTTGCCAACTGATGGAGGGCGCGACGAACACCCGCTTGGCCTCGACGTGGTCACGAAAGCTGTGGTTGTCTTCCACCGCCAGGTTGACCCGCGACAGCACGTTGCCCTCGCTGTCCAGTGGTGTGTTCACGTCCAGCGCGGTGCGGTAGCGGTCCCAGCTGCCGGCGCTGGTCTGCACGGTGGTGAAGGGTTCGGGCTGCGGCTTTTTGCTGACGATATTCACCGTGCCGCCTGGGTCGCCACGGCCATACAAGCTGGCAGCAGGGCCCTTGAGCACTTCGATGCGTTCGATATTGGCCGCGTCCGGTGTGCTCGGGTAGCCGCGGTTGGCGCTGAAACCGTCCACGTAGAACTCTGAGGTGGTGAAGCCGCGAACGCTGTATTCGTAAAGCGTCAGGCCCCCGAAGTTGTTCTGTTTGGAGACGCCGCCGGCGAACTCCAGGGCGCGCTCGACGTTGGTGCTGCCCAGGTCCTGGAGCACCGAGGCGGGAATCACGCTGATGGACTGTGGGATATCGCGCAGGGCGGTGTCGGTCTTGGTGGCGCTGGCGGAGCGGGTGGCGCGATAGCCCTTGACCGGGCCGGTGGCCGATTCGTAGGCCTCGCTGGTGATGCGGGTGGCGTCCAGTTCAAGCGGGGTGTTGTCTTCGGCGCAGGCCGGTTCTACCAGTAAACCCAAGGCAATTGCGGCCAGTGGGGCAAATCTTCGAGACGGCATGATAGAGCGTTCCAATAGCAATATTGAAACAATATAACATCTCTAATGAGAATAATTTCCTTCTGAAATATTAGGTAACAGGAGCCCGCGGACGGGCTCCCGGCGCCGTTATTCCTCTTCTTTCACCGGCGCAGGCGGCGGGCGCAGGCCCACTTCTGCCTGCAGCTTGATCTCCTTGCCATTGCGCATCACCTGGATCGCCACCTTGTCGGTCGGCTTGATCCGCGCCACCTGGTTCATCGACTTGCGCCCGTCGCCGGCCGGTTCGCCGTCGATGCTGAGGATCACGTCGCCCAGTTGCAGGCCGGCTTTCTGCGCCGGGCCATCGCGGAAGATCCCGGCGACTACGATGCCAGGGCGCCCGGTCAGGCCAAACGACTCGGCCAGTTCCTTGGTCAGTGGCTGTACTTCAATCCCCAGCCAGCCGCGAATGACCTGGCCATGCTCGATGATCGACTTCATCACTTCAGTGGCCAGCTTCACCGGGATGGCGAAGCCGATGCCCTGGGAGCCGCCGGACTTGGAGAAAATCGCCGTGTTGATGCCGGTCAGGTTGCCGTTGGCATCCACCAGTGCACCGCCGGAGTTGCCGGGGTTGATCGCGGCGTCGGTCTGGATGAAGTCTTCGTAGCTGTTGAGGCCCAACTGGTTGCGCCCGGTGGCGCTGATGATGCCCATGGTCACCGTCTGGCCGACGCCGAACGGGTTGCCGATGGCCAGCGCCACGTCACCCACGCGCAGCCCTTCGGAGCGGCCGATGGTGATCGAAGGCAGGCCTTTCAAATCGATTTTCAGTACTGCGAGGTCGGTTTCCGGGTCGCTGCCGACCACACGGGCCAGGGTTTCCCGGCCATCACGCAGGGCCACGACAATCTGGTCGGCGCCGGTGGTCACGTGGTTGTTGGTCAGGATGTAGCCTTCCGGGCTCATGATCACGCCGGAGCCGAGGCTGGATTCCATGCGCCGCTGCTTGGGCCCGTTGTCGCCGAAATAGCGGCGGAACTGTGGGTCTTCAAACAGCGGGTGCGCCGGTTTGTTGATGACTTTGGTGGTGTACAGGTTGACCACGGCGGGGGCGGCGATCACCACCGCGTCGGCGTAAGTCACCGGGCCTTGTACCACCGCGCTGGTTTGCGGTGCCTGTTGCAGGTTGACATCGAAAGTCGGCAGGCCGACCAGTTGTGGATAACGCTGAATAATCAGCATCGCGATCAGCACGCCAGCCAACAATGGCCATCCAAAAAAACGCAGTGCCTTGAGCATTAAGAAAAATCCTGACAGGTTGCAGGGGACGGGAGAGCGCCCATAATGTCGCGCATTATACGAGGCCGTGAGCGCCTCTGAACGGGATATTTAGGAGTCTTTTATGGCCGTAGCCCTGAGCACCTTAGTCGAGGAAGCGGACCGCTACCTTAATAGTGCAAAAATCGCCGATTACTGCCCCAATGGCCTGCAGGTCGAGGGTCGGCCGCAGGTGCTGCGCATCGTCAGCGGCGTGACCGCCAGCCAGGCACTGCTGGACGCGGCGGTGGAAGCCCAGGCCGACCTGGTGCTGGTGCACCACGGCTATTTCTGGAAAGGCGAAAGCCCGTGCATCACCGGCATGAAGCAGCGCCGCCTGAAAACCCTGCTCAAGCACGACATCAGCCTGCTGGCCTATCACTTGCCCCTGGATCTGCATCCGGAAGTCGGCAACAACGTGCAATTGGCCCGGCAACTGGACATCACCGTCGAAGGCCCGCTGGACCCGGACAACCTCAAGGTCGTGGGCCTGGTGGGTTCCCTGGCCGAGCCGGTGTCGCCCCGCGACTTCGCCCGCCGCGTGCAGGAAGCCATGGGCCGCGAGCCGCTGCTGATCGAGGGCAGCGAGATGATCCGCCGCGTCGGCTGGTGCACCGGGGGTGGCCAGGGTTATATCGACCAGGCGGTACTCGCCGGTGTGGACTTGTACTTGAGTGGCGAGGCGTCGGAGCAGACGTTCCACAGTGCCCGGGAAAACGACATCAGCTTTATCGCAGCCGGGCATCACGCCACTGAGCGGTATGGTGTGCAGGCGTTGGGTGATTACCTGGCACGGCGTTTTGCCCTGGAACACCTGTTCATCGATTGCCCCAACCCGATCTGAAGAACACCACCAACAATGGGTAATCCCCAATCCTTGTGGGAGCTGGCTTGCCTGCGATGCAGGCACCGCGGTGGGTCAGTTACACCGCGGCGATGCCATCGCAGGCAAGCCAGCTCCCACATTGACCGCGCTCTGTGCCCCAAACCCCGAGGTATATTCATATACCGTTTCGATCTAGCCGGCTCCCTCAATAGAATCAGGCGCTGTGCTAGCATGCCCCGCTCGAACACGGCCCGCTGGCCGTCCATAAGATCGTTTTTCCGTGAGTAACCATGGTCGACAAACTGACGCATCTGAAACAGCTGGAGGCGGAAAGCATCCACATCATCCGCGAGGTCGCCGCCGAGTTCGATAACCCGGTGATGCTCTACTCGATCGGTAAAGACTCCGCCGTGATGCTGCATCTGGCACGCAAGGCATTTTTCCCGGGCAAGCTGCCGTTTCCGGTGATGCACGTCGACACCCGCTGGAAATTCCAGGAGATGTACAAGTTCCGCGACAAGATGGTCGAAGAGCTTGGTCTGGACTTGATCACCCATATCAATCCGGATGGCGTGGCGCAGAACATCAACCCGTTCACCCACGGCAGCGCCAAGCACACCGACATCATGAAGACCGAGGGCCTCAAGCAGGCCCTGGACAAGCATGGTTTCGACGCAGCATTCGGCGGTGCCCGTCGCGATGAAGAGAAATCCCGTGCCAAAGAGCGCGTGTACTCGTTCCGCGACAGCAAGCACCGCTGGGACCCGAAAAACCAGCGCCCGGAGTTGTGGAACGTCTACAACGGCAACGTCAACAAGGGCGAGTCGATCCGTGTGTTCCCGCTGTCCAACTGGACCGAGCTGGACATCTGGCAGTACATCTACCTGGAAGGTATCCCGATCGTTCCGCTGTACTTCGCCGCCGAACGCGAAGTGATCGAGAAGAACGGCACGTTGATCATGATCGACGACGACCGGATCCTCGAGCATCTGTCCGACGAAGACAAAGCCCGAATCGTCAAAAAGAAAGTACGTTTCCGTACCCTTGGCTGCTACCCGTTGACGGGCGCGGTGGAGTCCGAAGCCGAGACGCTGACGGACATCATTCAGGAAATGCTCCTGACGCGAACTTCCGAGCGCCAGGGCCGTGTCATCGACCACGATGGTGCAGGCTCGATGGAAGATAAAAAACGTCAAGGCTATTTCTAAGGGGCTGTCATGTCGCATCAATCTGATTTGATCAGCGAGGACATCCTCGCCTACCTGGGCCAGCACGAGCGCAAGGAAATGTTGCGCTTCCTGACCTGTGGCAACGTCGACGACGGCAAGAGCACCCTGATCGGGCGCCTGCTGCACGACTCCAAGATGATCTATGAAGACCATCTGGAAGCCATCACCCGCGATTCGAAAAAGTCCGGTACCACTGGCGATGACATCGACCTGGCGTTGCTGGTCGACGGCCTGCAGGCCGAGCGTGAGCAGGGCATCACCATCGATGTTGCCTACCGCTACTTCTCCACCGCCAAGCGCAAATTCATCATCGCCGACACCCCCGGCCATGAGCAGTACACCCGCAACATGGCCACCGGTGCGTCCACCTGTGACCTGGCGATCATCCTGATCGACGCCCGCTACGGCGTGCAGACCCAGACCCGCCGCCACAGCTTTATCGCCTCGTTGCTGGGCATCAAGCACATCGTGGTGGCCGTCAACAAGATGGACATCAACGGTTTTGACCAAAGCGTATTCGAGTCGATCAAGGCCGATTACCTGAAGTTCGCCGACGGTATCGCGTTCAAGCCGAGCACCCTGGCCTTCGTGCCGATGTCGGCGCTCAAGGGCGACAACGTGGTGAACAAGAGCGAGCGTTCGCCCTGGTACACCGGCCAGTCGCTGATGGAAATCCTCGAGACCGTCGAGATCGCCAACGACCGCAACTACACCGACCTGCGTTTCCCGGTGCAGTACGTCAACCGTCCGAACCTGAACTTCCGTGGTTTTGCCGGCACCCTGGCCAGCGGCATCGTGCACAAGGGCGACGAAGTGGTGGTGCTGCCGTCGGGCAAGAGCAGCCGCGTCAAATCCATCGTCACCTTTGAAGGTGAACTGGAAAACGCAGGCCCCGGCCAGGCCGTGACCCTGACCATGGAAGACGAGATCGACATCTCCCGTGGCGACCTGCTGGTACACGCCGACAACGTGCCGCAAGTGACCGACGCCTTCGACGCCATGCTGGTGTGGATGGCTGAAGAGCCGATGCTGCCGGGCAAGAAATACGACATCAAGCGCGCCACCAGCTACGTGCCGGGTTCCATCACCAGCATCGTGCATCGCGTGGATGTGAACACCCTGGAAGAAGGCCCGGCGAGCGCCTTGCAGTTGAACGAGATCGGCCGGGTCAAGGTCAGCCTCGACACAGTGATCGCCCTGGACGGTTACGCGAGCAACCGCACCACCGGCTCGTTCATCGTCATCGACCGTTTGACCAACGGCACCGTGGCCGCCGGCATGATCATCGCACCGCCGGTGACCCATGGCAGCGCGGCGCAGCATGGCAAGCTGGCGCACGTGGCCACCGAAGAACGCGCCCAGCGCTTCGGCCAGCAACCGGCGACCGTGTTGTTCAGCGGTTTGTCGGGCGCCGGCAAAAGCACCCTGGCCTACGCGGTCGAGCGCAAGCTGTTCGACATGGGCCGTGCGGTGTTTGTGCTGGATGGCCAGAACCTGCGCCACGACCTGAACAAGGGCTTGCCCCAGGACCGTGCCGGACGTACCGAGAACTGGCGTCGTGCCGCGCATGTGGCGCGTCAGTTCAACGAAGCGGGCTTGTTGACCCTGGCTGCGTTCGTTGCACCGGATGCAGAAGGGCGTGAGCAGGCCAAGGCGCTGATCGGCGGTGATCGTTTGCTGACCGTTTATGTGCAGGCTTCGCCGCTGGTGTGTGCCGAGCGTGACCCGCAAGGCTTGTACGCGGCGGGCGGGGATAACATCCCGGGTGAGTCCTTCCCGTATGACGTGCCGTTGAATGCCGACCTGGTGATCGACACCCAGGCACTGTCGCTGGAAGACAGCGTCAAGCAAGTGCTGGAGCTGCTGCGTCAGCGCGGCGCGATCTAAGCTTTACGCGCACAAAAAAGCCCGCCACCGATCACTCGGTGGCGGGCTTTTTCACATCATCAAGGCCAACTCGGTCAACTGTGGGAGCTGGCTTGCCTGCGATAGCGGTCTGTCAGTGCATGCAGTTTTAGCTGACCCACCGCTATCGCAGGAAAGCCAGCTCCCACATTAAATTTGCATCCACATGTTGATCAGCGGCGGGCTGGGAAGTCTTTGTGAAGCTGTTCGAGAAGCACATCCTTCTCTTCCCACAACCGGTTGATCCAACCCTGGAACGCCAACCGATACTCCCCATCCTGCTCATAATTCTTGCCGATGAACCCGGCCGGAATCTGCACTTCCTCAAACTGCACGACCACGTCCTTCACATTCCCGCACAGCAAATCCCAATAACCGGGGCGCCCGCCAGGATAGTGAATGGTCACGTTCACCAGCGACTTCAGCTGCTCACCCATGGCATCCAGCACAAACGCAATGCCGCCCGCCTTGGGCTTGAGCAGGTAGCGAAACGGCGATTTCTGCTGGGCATGTTTACCCGGGGTAAACCGCGTGCCCTCGGCAAAGTTGAAAATGCCCACCGGGTTGTGGCGAAACTTCGCGCAGGTCTTGCGGGTGGTTTCCAGGTCTTTGCCTTTCTTCTCCGGGTGCTTTTCCAGGTACGCCTTGGTGTAGCGCTTCATGAACGGGAAGCCCAGTGTCCACCACGCCAGGCCGATCACCGGGACCCAGATAAGCTCTTGCTTGAGGAAGAACTTCAGCGGGCGAATACGCCGGTTGAGCACGTATTGCAGCACCATGATATCGACCCAGCTCTGGTGGTTGCTGGTCACCAGATATGAGTGTTCATAGTCCAGGCCTTCCAGGCCTTCCAGGCCTTTCAGGTGCCAGCGGGTGCGGCGTACCAGGTTCATCCAGGCCTTGTTGTTGCTGATCCAGGCCTCGTGGGTCTGGTTCATCAGCCATTCGCTGAAGCGCTTGGCAAACGGCAACGCCTTGAACAGCGCCACGATAAACAGGAACGAGCACAGCAGGATCGTGTTCAACGCCAGCAACAGCGAGGCGATCACCCCGCGCACGGCGGCAGGTAGAAAATCCAGCATTTAGACATCCATAGGTCGGTTGGCGGCTTGAATCGCGGTCAATGCGATCGTGTACACAATGTCGTCCACCTGCGCCCCGCGGGGCAGGTCATTCACCGGTTTGCGCAGGCCTTGGAGCATCGGCCCCAGGCTCACGCAATCGGCGCTGCGCTGCACCGCCTTGTGGGTGGTGTTGCCGGTGTTCAGGTCGGGGAACACAAACACCGTGGCCTTGCCCGCCACCAGGCTGTTGGGCGCCAGTTGCCGGGCCACGGTTTCGTTGGCAGCGGCGTCGTACTGCAACGGGCCGTCGATCAGCAGCGAACTTTGGGCTTCATGGGCGAGCAGGGTGGCTTCGCGGACTTTCTCGACTTCTTCGCCCGTGGCGGAATCACCGCTGGAGTAACTGATCATCGCCACCCGTGGCGTGATGCCGAACGCGGCAGCCGAGTCGGCGCTTTGCAGGGCGATTTCCGCCAGTTCCGCCGCACTGGGGTGCGGGTTCATCACGCAGTCGCCGTACACCAGCACTTGCTCCGGGAACAGCATGAAGAATACCGACGAGACCAACGTGCAGCCCGGCGCGGTCTTGATCAACTGCAAGGCCGGGCGAATGGTGTTGGCGGTGGAGTGGATGACGCCGGAGACCAGGCCGTCGACTTCATCCAGCGCAAGCATCATGGTGGCGATCACCACGGTGTCTTCCAGTTGCTGCTCGGCCATCGGCGCGTTGAGGCTTTTGGTTTTGCGCAGGGCCACCATGGGCTCGACGTAACGCTGGCGAATCAGGTCGGGGTCGAGGATCTCCAGGCCTTCGGGCAGTTCGATGCCATGGGCGCGGGCTACGGCTTCCACGTCTGCCGGCTTGGCCAGCAGCACGCAACGGGCAATGCCCCGTGCCTGGCAGATGGCGGCGGCCTGCACGGTCAGCGGCTCGCTGCCTTCGGGCAGCACGATGCGCTTGTTGGCGGCCTGGGCGCGCTGGATCAGTTGGTAACGGAACACCGCCGGCGACAGGCGCATTTCCCGCGGCGTGCCGCAGCGTTGGTGCAGCCAGCGGGCATCGAGGTGGCTGGCGACGAAATCGGTGATGATCTCCGCACGTTCGCGGTCATCAATCGGGATTTCCTTGTTCAGGCTGTTGAGCTGGTTGGCAGTGTCGTAGGAGCCGGTGCTCACCGACAACACCGGCAGCCCGGCCTGGAACGCGCCACGGCACAGGTCCATGATCCGTGGGTCGGGCAGGGTGTCGCTGGTCAGCAGCAGGCCGGCCAGCGGCACGCCGTTGATGGCAGCCAGGCTGACGGCGAGGATGATGTCGTCGCGGTCGCCGGGCGTCACTACCAGCACGCCGGGCTTGAGCAGTTCCACGGTGTTGCGCATGGTGCGGGCGCAGATGATGATTTTGGTCATGCGCCGGGTTTCGTAATCACCGGCGTTGAGGATCTGCGCGCCCATCAGGTCGGCCACGTCGCGGGTGCGTGGGGCGTTGAGTTCCGGTTGGTACGGAATGCAGCCCAGCAGGCGGAAATCGCCGCTGCGCAGCAAGGGCGAATGCTCCTTGAGGCGCGCCGAGAACGCTTCCATGCTTTCGTCGGTGCGCACCTTGTTGAGGATCACGCCGAGCACTTTTGGATCTTTCGGGCCGCCGAACAGCTGGGCCTGCAGTTCCACGCGGCCGGAGAGTTCGGTGAGCACTTCGTTTTCCGGGGCCGAGACCAGGATCACCTCGGCGTCCAGGCTCTTGGCCAGGTGCAGGTTGACCCGGGCGGCGTAGCTGGCGCTGCGGGTCGGCACCATGCCTTCGACGATCAACACGTCCTTGCCCACGGCGGCTTGCTGGTAAAGGGTGATGATTTCTTCCAGCAGCTCATCCAGCTGGCCGTCGCCGAGCATCCGCTCTACGTGGGCCAGGCCCAGGGGCTGCGGCGGTTTGAGGCCGTGGGTACGGGCTACCAGCTCGGTGGAGCGCTCGGGGCCGGTGTCGCCGGGGTGCGGCTGGGCAATCGGTTTGAAGAAGCCGACTTTCAGCCCGGCCCGTTCAAGGGTGCGCACCAGCCCAAGGCTGATGGAGGTCAGACCCACACCAAAATCGGTGGGCGCGATAAAAAAAGTCTGCATGCGGATTCTCTAAAGGTGCATGGCATGGGTCCGGGCCTATGTCTGGCCTGTAACCGAATTTCAATCCCTAAGGTTATCGCTAACCGGGCCTTGAGCACACCAGCCACAGGCAAAGGGCTCGCCTATTTTTTCAAGGCGTTGCGCCGGGTCCGTGACCCAGGCGCGGGATTGCCAGGGCGGCTGGTGGCGCAGGTGCTGGGTGTGGCCGCAGGAAAGCTCGACGACCCAGTGCTGGTCTTCGTCCTGGTGAAATCTGACGACCGTCGGGTCAGTTGTTCGACCCCGTCCGTCCGGGTTGTGTTCGCTTTCGGGCAAATCCTTGTTTAGACTTGTCCGTTCTTCATTCTTCTGCAAAAGGTCTCGCCCCATGCCGATCGCCGCCAATAAGGCTGTCTCCATTGACTATACCCTGACCAACGACGCTGGTGAGGTCATCGACAGTTCTGCCGGCGGCGCGCCGCTGGTCTACCTGCAAGGTGCAGGTAACATCATCCCGGGCCTGGAAAAGGCCCTGGAAGGCAAAGAGGTCGGTGACGAACTGACCGTTGCCGTAGAACCTGAAGATGCCTACGGCGAATACGCTGCCGAACTGGTCAGCACCCTGAGCCGCAGCATGTTCGAAGGTGTCGACGAGCTGGAAGTGGGCATGCAGTTCCACGCTTCCGCTCCGGACGGCCAGATGCAAATCGTCACCATCCGCGACCTGGACGGCGACGACGTGACCGTCGACGGCAACCACCCGCTGGCTGGCCAGCGCCTGAACTTCCAGGTGAAGATCGTCGCTATCCGTGACGCTTCCCAGGAAGAAGTGGCCCACGGCCACGTGCACGGCGAAGGTGGTCACCACCATTAATTGACTGAGCGACGCTCTGTCAGTTGGAAAAAGGCGCCTTCGGGCGCCTTTTTCATTTGGCGGCTATTCTTGCCGACTTGGCGGCTGTAATCTCGAATGGCCGTTACGAAGAACATGGGATATCTGGAGTTCGTCATGAGTGCTTTCCACGACCTTAAACTCAAAGCCCTGGATGGTCAGGAGCTGCCTCTGGCGCCCTTCAAGGGGCAAGTCGTGCTGGTGGTCAACGTCGCCTCCAAATGTGGTTTGACCCCACAGTACGCAGCGCTGGAAAACCTCTATCAGCAATACAAAGCCCAGGGTTTCACCGTCCTCGGGCTGCCGTGCAATCAATTTGCCGGGCAGGAACCGGGTACCGAAGAGGAAATCCAGGAATTCTGCAGCCTCAATTACGGCGTGACCTTTCCCTTGGGCAGCAAGCTTGAGGTCAATGGCCACGATCGCCACCAGCTGTATCGCTTGCTGGCGGGCGAGGGCGCCGAGTTTCCCGGGGACATCACCTGGAACTTTGAAAAATTCCTGCTGGGCAAAGACGGCCGGGTGCTGGCGCGTTTCTCCCCGCGTACACCACCTGATGACCCTGCCATCGTGCAGGCGATTGAAAAAGCCTTGAACTGATACGTTCAGCACTGTCGAGTGAGCTTCTGTGGCAAGGAAGCTTGCTGTGGTGAGGGCGCTTGCTGTGGCAAAGAAGCTTGCTGTGGCGAGGGAGCTTGCTCCCGCTGGGCTGCGAAGCAGCCCCCCCATGCCCTCCCGCTTTTACCCCTTAATCACCCCGATCAATAGTGCTATCCAGCACGCTGCACACTCCATATTATCCACATCATAAATTCCTTTTCTTATGGAGTGCTCCCATGCCTGTCCAAGCTTTGTTCAAACCGTTCCAGCTCGGTGCACTGCAACTGCCGAGCCGCGTGGTCATGGCGCCGATGACCCGTTCGTTCTCCCCGGGCGGCGTGCCCAATTCCAAAGTGATCGAGTACTACCGCCGCCGCGCCGCTGCCGGCGTAGGCCTGATCATCACCGAAGGCACCGTGGTCGGTCACCCGGCTTCCAACGGTTACCCGAACGTCCCGCACTTCTATGGCGAAGCCGCCCTGGCCGGCTGGAAGAAAGTGGTCGACGCGGTGCACGCCGAAGGCGGCAAGATCGTTCCGCAACTGTGGCACGTGGGCAGCGTACGGCGCATCGGCACCGAGCCGGATGCCAGCGTGCCGGCCTACGGCCCTACCGAAAAACTCAAGGACGGCAACGTCGTCGTCCACGGCATGACCGTGCAAGACATCAAGGACGTGATCGCCGCCTTCGCCCAAGCCGCCAAGGATGCCCAGGGCATCGGCATGGACGGCGTGGAAATCCACGGCGCCCACGGCTACCTGATAGACCAGTTCTTCTGGGAAGGCACCAACCAGCGCACCGACGAATACGGCGGCAGCCTGGCCAACCGTTCGCGTTTCGCCATCGAGTTGATCCAGGCCATCCGCGCTGCCGTGGGGCCGGACTTCCCGATCATCCTGCGTTTCTCCCAGTGGAAGCAGCAGGACTACACCGCGCGCCTGGTGCAAACCCCAGAAGCGCTGGGTGAATTCCTCAAGCCGCTGTCTGACGCCGGCGTGGATATTTTCCATTGCTCCACACGCCGTTTCTGGGAGCCGGAATTCGAAGGCTCCGAGCTCAACCTGGCCGGCTGGACCCGCAAGCTCACCGGCAAGCCGACCATCACCGTGGGCAGCGTGGGCCTGGACGGCGAGTTCCTGCAGTTCATGGTCAACACCGACAAGGTTGCGCAACCGGCCAGCCTGGAAAACCTGCTGGAGCGCCTGAACAACGACGAGTTTGATCTGGTCGCCGTGGGCCGTGCGCTGCTGGTGGATCCGGATTGGGCGCTGAAGGTTCGCGAAGGCCGTGAAGGCGACATCCTGCCGTTCAGTCGTGAGGCGTTGACGACGTTGGTGTAAGCGGCGTCTGGTCTGACGCTATCGCGGGCAAGCCCGGCTCCCACAGTTCATCGCATTCCAATGTGGGAGCCGGGCTTGCCCGCGGATACCTGCGTCAGATCAAGCGTGATTCCCCTGCAATCACCGGCTGCTCGCCACATACCCCGCGCAACTGCCGCTCAAACTGCTCGACAATCGCCGGCCAACCCTGACGGCTGGCGTGTTGCCGGGCATTGAGCCGCACCCGCCGCAGGCTCTCGCGCTCTTCCAGCAGCCAATTGGCGGCATCGCAAAACGCCTCTTCGTCCCCCGGCATCGCCAGCACGCCGCTGTAGCCATGGCGAATGTGCTGGGTCGCGGCCGCCTGGTCGTACGCCACCACACCCAACCCTGAAGCCATGGCTTCCAGCACTACGTTGCCGAAGGTTTCGGTGAGGCTGGGGAACAGGAACAGATCCCCGGACGCATAGTGCCGGGCCAGCTCTTCACCGCGCAGGGTGCCGCAGAAAATCGCTTCTGGCAGTTCCTTTTCCAGCATTGCCCGTTGCGGGCCATCGCCGACGATGATCAGTTTCATCTGGCGCAGTGGATAAGTGTCCTGCAACGTCTCGAAGCAGCGTTTGAGCAACCCGAGGTTTTTCTCCTGGGCCAGGCGGCCCACGTGCAGCACCGCGGTTTGCTCACTGTTCAACCCCCAACTTTCCCGCAACGCATTGTCGCGTCTGGCCGGGTGAAACAGCTGGCTGTCGACACCCCGGGCGAGCATGCCCAGGCGCTCGAAATGGCGGCGCTCCAGCTCAAGACGCTGGCTGGCGCTGGGTACCAGGGTCAAGGTCGAGCGGTTATGGAACCAGCGCAGGTAGTGGGTCAGCATCCGGCTGAGCATGCCCAGGCCGTACTGGTTGGAGTACTGCTGGAAGTTGGTATGGAAGCCACTCACCACGCTGATGCCCAGGCGCCGCGCGGCCCGCAACGCAGACAGACCCAGCGGCCCTTCCGTGGCGATATACAGCACATCCGGGCGCTGGCGAGTCCAGCGCCGCAGCAACTTGTGCATCGATGACTGGCCCCATTGCAGGCCCGGGTAGCCCGGCAGTGGCCAGCCGCGGCACAGCATCAGGCCGTCGTCGCTGGGCCGGCTCTGGTCGCTGCCCTGGCGCGGGCGAACCAGTTCGACTTGATGCCCGCGCGCGCGCAAACCTTCACACAGGCGGCCAAGGGTATTGGCCACCCCGTTGATCTCTGGCGGGAAGGTTTCGGTGATCAGGGTGATGTGGAGCGAAGCTGTCGTCATGACCCACAGTGTCGGCGTGGGCCATGTCGTCATTGTGTCTTTTGGATGATGGATTTATGACGGCTCAGGCCTTTTTAAGGGCCTGAGCCTCGGCGCCTTGTTCACGCACCCAGAACAGCGTGGCCCCGGCCACCGCCGCCGGCATCATCAGTAGGTTGACCACCGGCACCAGCAGCACCAGGTAAACGATGCCGCCAAAACTCATGCTCTGCCAGCGCTTCTGACGCAGCCAGGCGAGCATTTCGTTCCAGCCCAGCTTGTGGTTGTCCGCCGGGTAGTCGATGTACTGGATCGCCATCATCCACACGCCAAACAGCAGCCACAATGGCGCGGCCACCAGGTTGACCACCGGGATGAACGACAGGATAAACAGGCCGATGGCCCGGGGCAGGAAGTAGCCCAGTTTGCGCATTTCCCGGGCCAGGGTGCGCGGGACCATGGCCGCCAGTTCGCCCCAGCTGAACGCCGGAAAATCATCGGTGCCGCGCACCACCACTTCGACCTTTTCCGACAGAAAGCCGTTGAACGGCGCAGCGATGATATTGGCAAGCATGGTGAAGGTGAAAAACACCATCAGCACCACCAGCACCACGAACAAAGGCCACAACAGATAATTGAGGAAGCTCAGCCAACTCGGCAGTGTCGGCATCAGCGTATCGACCCACAGGCTGAACTGATGGCCGGCGAAGTAGATCAACCCGACGAACAGTATCAGGTTGATTGCCAGCGGCAGCAGCACAAACAGGCGCAGGCCGGGGCTGAGCACCAGTTTGAGGCCTTCGCGCAGGTATTGGGGGCCTGAAAGAACGGGGGCGGGCATGGGTAACTCCGGGCAATGGGGGCGAACGCGCCGACCTTACCGGCTTTGCGAGGACCGGGAAAGCACGGCCCGCATCACGACATTAACGGTAACAAAGGTGTCGATTAATAGAGGGCACGGGATAGAGACCACCTATGAGCTGGATTGTTATTCCGTATTTCCTTAATCTTGCCACCCTCTATACGCTGCACCCATTATTTTCAGGATCTGCGAGTTCAAGCCTTCCCCAAGTGCTTCGCGGTCCTTTTTTATTCCAGCCGTTCTGTAGTCCGGGCGGTCGATAGGAGTGAGTCATGTCTGATACCCGTCATTCGCGAGTGATTATTCTCGGTTCCGGCCCTGCCGGTTACAGCGCTGCCGTCTACGCTGCCCGGGCCAACCTCAAGCCGCTGCTGATCACCGGCATGCAAGCGGGCGGTCAGTTGACCACCACCACCGAAGTCGACAACTGGCCCGGCGACGTCCACGGCCTGACCGGCCCGGTGCTGATGGAACGCATGAAAGAACACGCCGAGCGTTTCGAAACCGAAATCGTGTTTGATCACATCAACGCAGTCGACTTCTCGAAAAAGCCATACAGCCTGACCGGCGACAGCGGCGTGTACACCTGTGACGCGCTGATCATCGCCACCGGCGCCAGCGCGCGTTACCTGGGCCTGCCGTCGGAAGAAGCGTTCATGGGCAAGGGCGTTTCGGCCTGCGCGACCTGCGACGGTTTCTTCTACCGCAACAAGCCCGTGGCTGTGGTCGGTGGTGGCAACACCGCGGTGGAAGAGGCGCTGTACCTGGCCAACATCGCCAGCACCGTGACCCTGGTTCACCGCCGCGAGACTTTCCGCGCCGAGAAGATCCTGATCGACAAGCTGCATGCCCGCGTTGCCGAAGGCAAGATCATCCTCAAGCTCAACGCCACCCTGGATGAAGTCCTGGGCGACAACATGGGCGTGACCGGTGCTCGCCTGAAGAACAACGACGGCAGCTTCGACGAGCTGAAAGTTGACGGTGTGTTCATCGCCATCGGCCACACCCCGAACACCTCGCTGTTCGAAGGCGTGCTGGATGCCAAAGACGGTTACCTGATCGTGCAGGGCGGCCGTGAAGGCAACGCGACTGCCACCAACATCGAAGGCATCTTCGCCGCCGGTGACGTGGCCGACCACGTTTACCGCCAGGCGATCACCTCCGCCGGCGCGGGCTGCATGGCCGCGCTGGATGCCGAGCGTTACCTCGACGGTTTGAAGGACGCTTCGTTCTAAACCGCTGAAACAAAAAAACCGGCTGCGAGGCCGGTTTTTTTATGTCCGCGATTTATGCCGCACCGCATTCCAGAAGTGATAACCCAATCACTGTGGGAGCTGGCTTGCCTGCGATAGCGGTGTGTCAGTCACCACCGCTATCGCAGGAACGACAGAAGCCAAAATAAACCGAGTTATACAATTGGAACAGCCTCGGGACAAC
>NZ_JANUEW010000017.1:0-122117 GCF_024807515.1 Pseudomonas sp. BIGb0558 | reverse complement strand
CCTGGCGAGGCTGCGATGGGATCACCGCGGTGTGCCAGGGAGACCGAGTCGTCAGCATCGCGGGCAAGCCCGGCTCCCACAGAGGAGGCATTGCACCTCACACGGAATGCATTTCAAATTTGGGAGCGACACACCTCTAATGTGGGAGCTGTCGAGCCTTGGCCAGGCTGCGATGGGATCACCGCGGTGTGCCAGGGAGACTGAGTCGCCAGCATCGCGGGCAAGCCCGGCTCCCACAGAGGTGGCATTGCACCTCACACGGAATGCATTCCAAATTTGGGCGCGACACACCTCTAATGTGGGAGCTGTCGAGCCCTGGCGAGGCTGCGATGGGATCACCGCGGTGTGCCAGGGAGACCGAGTCGTCAGCATCGCGGGCAAGCCCGGCTCCCACAGAGGAGGCATTGCATCTCACAGGGAATGCATTTCAAATTCAGAGAGCCCTGAAGCTCACTCACTTCAAATAGCAAGCACTGATCCAGTCCGAAGGTTTGGGTGCGAGCTGTTCGGCCACCGGCAAATACCGCGCGTCCAGCTGCGCCGCCAGCCAGTACAGCGTATTGCTGCTTTTCGGGTTCCATTCGCCGCTGTAACCCGGTTCGCCGACGCGGGCGCGGTCCCTGTCGAACTGCACGTGGGTGTTTACGAATTCTTCGTGGCTGCGCTGGCCTTTGGCGTACGGGGCGAGCCAGTCCAGTGCTTCGCTCAGCGAGCCGCCGTGGGGCGCGGTGACGTCCAGCCAGTTGCCGCCAATGCCGTAGGGCTTGGCCGCCAACGCCGCCTGAACCAGCGGCTCCAGGTCGTAGACTACGTAGTGCAGGGCGTCGCGGTCCTGGAAGTCGGTCACCGAGCCGTCGGGCAGCACGTTGTCGTTGATCTGTTGCCGGAACAGTTGGAAGGCCTGCTCCAGCATCTCGCGGTCGCCCAGCGCGGCGGCGGCCACCGTGACCAGTTTCACGCGATGGCTTTGCCAGTTATTGGTGTTGGTGGCTTTCTTCTCACCATGGAACTGCTTGACGCGCTCGATGTAGCCATTGCCCAGGTTGGTCAGCAGCGCACGGGTGGCGTCGCGGGTCTGGGGGCGCAGGTCATTGGCGGTGAGGGCATAGGCACTGATCAACATATCGAGGTTGGTTTCGTCGATCGGGTTGAAATCCGGCTGATAAGTGCTGGCCCAGGCGCTAAGGTAGTCGTCCACTTGCTTGAGGTAGCGCGTGTCGCGGCTCAGGCGCCAGGCGAGGGCGGCCTGGCGCATCACGGGCCAATCTTTTTCGGCGGCGATGCTTTGTTCGCGGATGCCATGATTGGGCAGCGTGCCCTCGGTGTGCAGATGGGGCAGGGCGCCGGGCTGGTCGCCGAGGTGGCGTTGGGCGGCGGCCAGCAGCGACTTGGAAGTCGGGTTCGACGTAGCGGGCTGGCAGGCGCTCAGCATTTGGGGCGCGGCAAGGGCGGCTTGGGCGAACGAAGCGAGCAGCGCGGTCAGAACCACGATTTTCAACGGGCGTTGTAGCATGCGGTTTCTCAGGAATGGATTGACCGGATCGGGGCGCAACCACGCTACCATGGCCGTGATGAGTATTTGATGAAATACCCGCCGGCCCTCTATCCTGGCCGGCCTTGCCCGGTCGAGAACAGGACGCCCCATGACCTTGCAGTTCGTGAAGATGCACGCCCACGGCGATGACTTCATCGTGATCGACCGGCGCGGCCAGGCTGACCCGATCACCGCGCAAATAGCCCGCCGCCTGGGTGACCGCCATCGCGGCATTGGCTTCAATCAACTGGCCGTGGTGCTCGATTGCGAGGATGCCGCCGCCCGCGTCAAATTCTGGAACCCCAATGGCACCCCGCTCGACACCTGCGGCAGCGCCACTCGCGGGGTGGCGGACATGTTGATGCGCGAAGCCGGCACCGCCTCTGTGCTGCTGCGCACCAACCGTGGCCTGCTGACCTGCGTGCGCGCATCGGGCCAGCGGGTTTCGGTGGACATGGGGCCGCCGTCATTGGGCTGGGATGCCATTCCGCTGGCGCAGGCAATCGACACCGAACGCTTGCCCCTGGAAGGCAACCCGGCGGCGTGCAGCATGGGCAACCCGCACTGCACGTTCTTCGTCGAGAATCTGGCGGCCATCGACATCGCAGCCATCGGCCCGGCGCTGGAAACCCACCCGCTGTTCCCCAGCAAGACCAACGTGCATTTTGTGCAGGTACTCGACCGCGGCCACATCCGCCTGCGCATCTGGGAACGTGGCGGCGGCATCCCCCAAGGCTCGGGTTCGTGCTGCTGTGGTGCGGTGGTCAACGGGATTCGTCGCGGGCTGCTGGATGACACGGTCGATGTGCAATGCGACGGCGGTACCGTAACGGTGCACTGGGACGGCAGTGGTGGTGTGGTGCTGACCGGCGCCGTGCAGACGATTCTTCATGGCACGATTGCCGATCATTTTTTCCAGGCGTGATGACAAACAGGGTGGTTATCAGGACATGCTGAAGTTTCCAAGACGACAATCGCTGGGCGCACTGCTGATCGTCCTGCTGGGATGGTTATGCCTCTCATCGGCATATGCTGAAGACACCGCGCCGCCCGACCTGGTCAAGGTCCCCCTGGACCAGCGGGTGATCGACCTGACCAACACCCTCGACTCCGCCAGCAAGTCGCGCATCGCCACGCAACTCGCCGGCCTGGAGCAACGCAAGGGCGCGCAAGTGGCGGTGATGCTGCTGCCAAGCACCGGCGGCGCGAGCATCGAGGAGTTCGCCAATCAACTGTTCCGGGCCTGGAAACTGGGGCGCAAGGACGTCAACGACGGCATCCTGCTGCTGGTGGCCAAGGACGACCGCAAGGTGCGCATCGAAGTCGGCTACGGCCTGGAGGGTGTGGTCACCGACCTGCTGGCCCACCGCATCATTGAAGAACACATCACCCCGGCCTTTCGCCAGGGCGACTATGCGGGCGGCGTGCAGCAGGCGGTGGACGACCTGACGGTGCTTGTGGATGGCGGCGACTTGCCCGACGTCGCCGGCGCCGGGTTTCCCCCTGAAGCTTACGCCGTGCTCCTGGCGTTCATGTTTGGCGGGGTTGTGGGGGTGTTGATGGGGGCTGAAAAACTCCCTTGGCGCCGTGCGCTGCTGGCGGTGGTGGTTGTCACCGTGGTGCTGGTGGCGGTAGCGGGCGGAAAAAACTGGCCGGTGTATTTGCTGTTGCTGCCACTGTGCATGTTGATTGGCGGCGCCACGTTCGGCGCGTTGTGGCAGGCGAGGGCAGCGTTTTATGCCGTGCTGGGGCTGTTGAGTTATATCGCCGGAGTGCTGTTGGCGGACCACTTCTTGGTGCGCGACCTTTCCCTGATCCACTGGCTGGCGTATCCCATGGCCGGGTTGCTGGTCCTGGGCCTGTACTTCGGTTTGTTCCTGGTGATGAAGGGCATGTGGCAAGAGAGCCAGGGTGGATTTCTTGCGCGGCTGGTGGCGGTGCTGGTGGTATATGGGATCGCTGGGGCGTTGATCGACAACGGCACCACGGGATGGCTGCTGGCGTTTCCATTCGCTTCGTTCGCGGCGCTGTTCATCTTTGCCCACGGGATCAGCGACGGGTCGGGATCGGGGTCGGGCGGCTCGAGTTCCTCTGGTTCGAGTTCCAGTTCGAGTTCCAGCAGCAGCTCATCGGGTGGTGGCGGTTCCAGCGGCGGTGGCGGGGCGTCGGGGAGTTGGTAAGACTCCCTCGCAGGTTAAGCCGGCTTGTAAGCGATCCAGCCCTTGAAGCTGAAGCCCGCGTAGAACAGCTCCACACCTTCGAAGCCCGCCGCCCGCAGCAGTGCCTCATCGTCTTCGGGTGACAGCACCGGCAAGTGGCTGCTGATGGCGGTGATCGCCCGCTGGGCATCTTCAGCCGGTACGCCGGAATCCACCGCGTAGGCTGCATAGCGCTTCAACCAACGGGCTTTTTCCCCTGGCGAGGACTGCGGGAAGCTGTGATGCGCAGCAATCAGCGGTGCCCCGGGCAGTAATCGCCGCCACAGTTCTTTCAGGGTTTGCAGGCGTTCCTGCGCCGGGATGAAATGCAGGGTCAGCAGGCAAGTGGCGGCATCAAACGGGCCATCGGGTGCGGTATCGATATAGCCCTCATGCAACCGCACCCTTGCCATCAGCGGCCCGAGGGTGGCTTCAGCCAGCTTCAGCATCTCGGCAGACGGGTCCACGCCCACGAACTGCCACCCGGGCTGGCTGTCGGCAAACTTCTTCAACTCCAGCCCGCCGCCTGCGCCCAGCACCAGTACCTTGCCGGTCGCCGGGACGGATTCGCGCAGCAGCAGGGTGGTCATGCGTTGCAGCGACTCGAAACCCGGCACCAGCCTCACCGGGCCTTCGGCGTAACGGGCAACAGCGTCGGGGTCTGAAAACCAGGTCATGGTGGCTCCTGTTGGCGGGGGAAGCGATAACCCTACTGGGGCGAATTCAGGCTGGCAATTGCGCAGATGTGCAGTTGTGTTAAAACGTTGCCCATTCTGAATTCAAGAGCGCCTATCGAATGCTCCCCGACATCCTTATCCGCGAGGCACTGGCTGAAGACGCCCTATGTATTGGCGTGCTGGGCATGCAGGTGTTTCTCGACACCTACGCCACCGAAGGTATTCGCGACGCCATCGCCGCCGAGGCGTTGCAGGCGTTTTCGCCCCAGGCGATCGCCGCGCTGATTGCCCAGCCGGGCACGGCCATTCTCGTCGCTGAATCCAACGCGCATCTGGTGGGGTTTGCCCAGGTGGCGATAGATGCCGGCCATGCGCTGATCTCCACGCCGAACGCGGCCGAGTTGCAGCGGCTCTACATCCAGGAACGGTTTACCGGCCTGGGCCTCGGCTACCGTTTGCTGCAAGCGGCAGAGCAGTGCGCCGGGGAGTGCGGTGCGTCGTTATTGTGGGCGACGGTGTGGATTGGCAACGAGCGGGCGCTGGGGTTTTATCCGCGCCGTGGCTATGAGCTGTTGGGTGCGCCGACTTACACGTTTCAGAATGAAACCCATGAAAATCGCCTGTTTGGCAAAAAGCTTGGGGTTTAGCGGTCAGAGGGTCTTGCTCAGGAACACACGGCTGCTGCCTTGCGGGTCACAGGGGATTTCACCAAATCGCACCCAACCATTCTTCTCGTAAAACTCCGGGGCCTGGAAACTGATGGTGTACAGCACCGCCGAGCGGCAGCCTCGTTGACGGGCTTCGTCTTCGAACGCCTTCAGCAGCGTTGTACCCAGGCCTGAGCCACGCAGTGCGTCGGGCAGATGAAACAGGTCGAGGAACGCCATCCCTAGACTGGTTTTGCCGGTGATGCCGCCCAGCATTTCACCGGTGTCGGGATCCTTGATCAACACCGTCAGCGGGCGCCGATCATTGGAGCCGGTGATGTGTTCGTTGAAGGCGGCAAGGCCGCTGCCGAGCATGCGCTCAGCCTCGGCGTTCGGCTGGTCACCTACTTCAATCAGATGCGGTGTCATTAGGCTCTGTTTCCTATCACTTGGACATACCCGATTGACTCTGTCCCGGGGGGCAGACTTTATGCTTTTTCCTCAGCGAAGGAGGAGGGTTTTCTTCCCGTGAAAAGGAGAATCGGCATGTTATGCCTGGTGACTGGAGCGAATGGGCACCTTGGAAACAATCTGGTCAGGGCGCTGCTCGAACAAGGCCACACCGTGCGCGCCGGCGTGCGCGACACAAACAATCGCGCACCGTTCGCCGGTGGCGGCTGCCTGGTTTCAGGAACGCTGGGCGCAATGGACGGGAAGGCCGGCGCAGTTGCTGCTGAGCCAGGTTCGTAAGTTTTGGGGTATTCGCCAGGAGTACAGCATCCTCAAGGCAAAAGCCGAGTTGGGCTTCAACCCTCGGCCGGCTGAGGCAGCATTGCGGTCGGCGTTTGCTTACCTGCAACGTCGAGCGGATCAAACGCGAGGCGCCCGCTAGCGAATAACCTGTGGTGAGGGAGCTTGCTGTGGCAAAGGAGCTTGCTGTGATGGGGGAGCTTGCTGTGGCGAGGGAGCTTGCTCCCGCTGGGCTGCGAAGCGGCCCCAATCACGACACCGCGGTTCTCCAGATGTAAACCGCCGCCAGGTTTTGGGGCCGCTACGCGACCCAGCGGGAGCAAGCTCCCTCGCCACTGCTACTGCGCGATCTTTTCCTGTCAGCTTGGCGAGTCGTCCGATGAACATCCTTGAAATCCTTTTGAAAAAGTGAGCGCTGGGCAAAGGCTCAAAGCCGTTCCCGCACCATCCGCATCAGCCGTTCACCTACCTGATCCACGCCTTTGTTTTGCGCAACCACCTGGGCACCTTCCATCAAAAACGTCAGCTCTTGGGCCAGTTCCTCGGGCTTGATCGCCTTGAGTTGCGTGCACAGCAGCTTCACGCGCTCAAACTGGCGTTTTTTATGCGCCTGGATCAGCACCCGCGCCGGGTGATCCACCTCGGGAATCTCGGCCAGGGTATTGGTAAATGGGCAACCGCGATAACCCGCACGCTCCAGGTCTTCGACGATAAAACCGGTAAATCCCAACAGCTGTTCCCTGGGGGAGTCGGGATATTGCTGCGCGAGGTCGTCCAGCACGTCGCTGTAGCTTTCCGTCAGCCGCTCCAGCCATTCCAGCACCAGCGCATCTTTATTCTCGAAATGCCGGTACACGGTCATCTTGGTCGATGCGGCCAGGGCAGCAATGGCATCCACGCTGACACGGGTGATGCCCTGTTCGACAAACAGCGTTTGCGCCGCATCGACAATCCGTTCGCGCGGCGGCAATTGAGGTGTCCGTTGCGCACGCATGCACATTCTCCACTTGACAGCGATACCCATGAGTATCGCATGATACTTAACGGTATCGTTCGATACCGAAGAGTATTCATCATACCCGTTTGGAGAGTTTCATGTACCTGTCTGAATACGCCGATCAGGACGCTACCGGCCTGGCACGCCTGATCCACACCCACGATGTCAGTGTCGACGAGGTGCGCGCGGTGGCCTTGCAAGCCATTGCAGCCATCAACCCGCGAATCAACGCCCTGGTGGAAACCTGGGACGACGAGCCGGTGGCGGCCCAAGGCCCATTCCATGGGGTGCCGCTGCTGCTCAAAGACCTTGGCATCAGTGCCGCGGGACGCCGCAATGAACTGGGCAGCGCGCTCGCACAGGGCTGCACCGCCGATGCCGACTCAGAGCTGATGACCCGTTTGCGCCGCGCCGGCCTTATGCCGCTGGGCCGCACCACCACACCCGAGTTCGCCGCCAGCACCACCACCGAAAGCCGCGTGTCGGGCCCCACTCGCAACCCGTGGGACGTACAGCGCAGTGCCGGTGGCTCCAGCGGCGGCTCGGCAGCGGTGGTGGCGGCGGGGTTGGTGCCGGTGGCCCACGCGACGGATGGCGGCGGCTCAATCCGCGTGCCCGCGTCGATGTGTGGCCTGTTCGGGCTCAAGCCCAGCCGTGGTCGCGTGCCGATGGGGCCGGAGGTCGACGAGGTCTGGAGTGGTTTGGCGGTGCACGGTGTATTGACCCGTTCGGTACGCGACAGCGCCGCCATGCTCGACGCGATCCATGGCGCAGCACCCGGAGATCCGTTCCATATTGCACCGCCCGAAGGCAGCTTTTCGGCCCTTGCCCAGCGGGAGCCCGGCTCGTTGCGCATTGCGCTCCAGCGTCTGCCTTTAAACGGGCAAGCGCTGCATCCGGCAGTGGAACAGGCGCTGCTCAATAGCGCCAAACAGCTGGAAGCACTGGGTCATCAGGTTGAGGAAGTCCAGCCGGATATTGGCGTGAGCTGGGAGGCGTTTGTCGAACTCAATGCGCGCTTCTGGTCATCGAACACGGCGGCCTGGATAGAGGCGATTGCCGGCGCGACAGGCCGCTCGATCAGCGCCCAATACCTGGAACCGGCGACACTGGCGCTGTATCGCCTGGGCAAGTCATTGCAAGCGACAGACCTGATGGGCGCCCTGTGGGAGCGCAACATCGTCGCACGCCATATGGGCAGCCTGTTCCAGCGTTATGACGTGCTGCTGTCCCCTACGTTGCCCGGGCTGGCACCGTTGATCGGCGACTACAACCAGGGCCAGGCGCAACTGGACGGGCGAGGGTGGATGAATCGTGTGTTTGCGCATTCGCCGTTTACCGCGCTGGCCAACGTCATCGGCGCGCCCGCGATGTCGGTGCCGCTGGCTCACGATTCACCGAGCGGGTTGCCGATCGGCCTGCAGTTCATGGGCGCGTTTGGGCAGGAGGGAATGTTGCTTGGTCTGGCGACGCAACTGGAGCTGGCGATGCCCTGGGCGGCACGTCGCCCGGATGTGTGGGCCGGGGCAAACCGATGACCCAAGGCAACTGGGTGAGTGTGATGGCTAGATATCCATCACCATCTCATGCCACGCCATACCGCCATGGTCAGACGCTGACGGCTGCACATAGCGATAGCCCATGCGCGTGTACAACGCCACATGCTGGTCCTTGCACATCAGGTGAAGGGTCTTCTTGCCCATCGCCTGCATGCGCTGCACGAACTCCGTCATCAAACGCGTGGAGTAGCCCTTGCCTTGCTGGGCGGGGTCCACCACCACCGACATGATCACCCCATTCGGCGCGTCGGCTGAATGCCCCACCAACTCCTTGAAGGCCTCATCCGACATCACCACTTTGTCGGCGCAACCGCAGTTGATGAAACCCACCACAACGCCATCCGCCTCCAGGATCAGAAAACCTTGCGGGTACAGCGCGATGCGCGTGGCGATCTTTTCCAGGGTGGCGGCTTCGTCGCCTTCGTAGGCCGAGATTTCGATCTCGTAGCAACGGTTGGCGTCTGCGGGGTTGGCGTTACGGAAGGTGAAGGCGGGCATTGGGTTACCAGGGAAATTGAACGACAGCCCCCATGATAAAGAAAGAACACCCCGACAGCACCGCCGAACACAAACCCCACCAACCCCGCCGATCCCCTGTGGGAGCCGTCGAGCTTCAGCGAGGCCGCGATGGCGGCCGCATTAACAACACCAATACCCGCTACTCACCCACTTCGTAGCAGCTGTCGAGCCCCGGCGAGGCTGCGTCGGCCCCAACTTGGTCCGTCGTCCGGCTCGATAGTGGTGGTGCGCCCCACGTAGCCTCGCTGGCGCTCGACAACTGCTACGGCAGGCCTGTTTTCGTGCGGATACAAAAACCAGAAAACCCGCCAAGGCGGGTTTTCTCATAACCGGGCCAGGCTTTACTCAAACCCCACCCACCAACTTCCCCCCCTCCAACCGACGCTTATACGCACTGTCCCGACTCGCCAACCAGAAATACAGCGGCGACGTCACCACCAACCCCACCAACCAGGACAAATCCGCCCCATTGATGTGTGCCGAAATCGGCCCGACATACAGCGGCGTATTCATAAACGGAATCTGCACCACAATCCCCACCGCATACGCCAACAGCGCCTGTGGGTTGTAGCGCCCGTAGATCCCGCCATCCACCCGAAAGATCGAACCGATGTCGTACTTGCCCTTATGGATCGCATAGAAGTCGATCAGGTTGATCGCCGTCCACGGCACCAGTACCACCAGCAGCACCAGCACCATGTCCACGAAGTGCCCGATAAAGTCTTTGGACGCAAACACCGCCGCAATCGAGCAGGCCGCCAACACCAGCACCGAGATCACCGCACGCGCCTTGGCGGTCGGGATCCAGCGGTAAGCAAAGGTCTGTACCAAGGTGATCAACGACAGCACCGCGCCGTACAGGTTGAGTGCGTTGTGGCTGATCACGCTCAGCAGGAACAGCAACAGCATCAGCGGGCCAATGGAGCCGGTCGCCAGCTTGACCGCGTCCATGGTGTCCATGCCCACTGGCGTGGCCAATACCGCAACCGCACCAAAGATGAACGACAGGCTGGAGCCCAGTACGGTGCCCAAATAGGTCGTCCAGAAGGTCGACGCCACCGGCACATCTGCCGGCAGGTAGCGCGAGTAGTCCGACACATACGGTGCAAACGCGATCTGCCACAGGGCAGCCAACGACACGGTCGCCAACCAGCCGGAGATGTTGAAGTTGCCGCGCGTCAGGAAGTCAGCGGTCTGCACATGGGTAAAGATGTAGCCGAAGCCCAGCACGATGCCCGCGCCCAGTACCCAGGTGCCGATGCGGTTGAGCACGTGGATGAAGCGGTAGCCGATGATGCCGATGATGCCCGAGCCGATGGCGCCGATGACGATGCCCACCGGCACCGGGATGGCGTCGACCACGCCGTGCAGGGATTTGCCCGCCAGCACGATGTTGGAGGCGAAGAAGCCGATGTACATCACGCCGGCGATCACCACCACCAGCAGCGCGCCGAGGGAGCCGAACTGGGCGCGGCTCTGGATCATTTGCGGGATGCCCATTTGCGGGCCCTGGGCCGAGTGCAGCGCCATCAGCACGCCGCCGACAAGATGCCCGACGAGGATGGCGATGATCCCCCACACCAGGTTCAGGCCGAACAGTTGCACGGCCAGGGCGCCGGTGACGATGGGCAACGGCGCGATGTTGCCGCCGAACCACAGGGTGAACAGGTCTCTTACCTTTCCGTGGCGATCTTCCGGGGGCACGTATCCAATCGTGTGTTTTTCGATAAGCGGGGCGGAGGATGTTGCAGTGGTAACCATGACGAGCTCCAAGGCAAGGTGAGTACGTTGACGTACTTCGCTGGGCGGCGCGTGTGCGTCGCCTTTGTTGTTGGAGTGATCATGTGCAATGGTCACAGGGAGGTAAATTAGTAAGTTTGTTGCTATAGACCTTAAAAATAATATCTCGCGGTGGTTTTTGCTCCGGTATGTTGCATGTACTTGAATCAGTGTGAAAAAGCCGATTTCCACGCACTTGTTTGGGGCGAAATCCCACGTTTCTGGAGGTCCCGATGGCTGCCTATAATCTGCGCCAGCTCAAATATTTTGTAACCACCGCCGAGTGCGGCAGCGTGGCAGAGGCCTCGCGCAAGCTCTATATCGCACAACCGTCGGTGTCGACGGCCATCAAGCAGTTGGAAGACAGCTTTGGCGTGCAGCTGTTTATCCGCCATCACGCCCAAGGCGTGTCGCTGACGCCCAGTGGTGCAAGGTTTTACCGCAAGGCCCTGGAGCTGCTGCGGGTAGCCCATGAATTCGAGCAGAACGCCCTGGCAGACAACGACGTGGTGGCGGGGCAGATCGATATCGGTTGCTTCGAGACGGTGGCGCCGCTGTATTTGCCGCGTTTGATTGCCGGCTTCAAGCAGCGCTGGCCAGGGGTGGAAATCCGCTTGCGGGACGGTGAGCAGCAGGAGCTGGTGCAGGCGCTGACGGCCGGCAGTATTGATGTGGCGATGCTGTTTGAGCATGACCTGGGCAGTGCCATCGAGACCACGCCGTTGATGCCGCCGCAGCAGCCGTATGCGTTGTTGCCGGCGGATCACCGGTTTGCGCAGCAGGCCAAGGTGTCGCTGACAGATCTGGTGCTGGAGCCGATGATTTTGCTGGACGTGCTGCCGAGCCGGACGTACTTCGTGAGCATCTTTGAAGAGCGCGGGCTGACGCCGAATATTGTGTTCAGCTCGCCGTCGATCGAGATGGTGCGCGGGATGGTGGGGCGCGGGTTCGGGTTTTCGATTCTGGTGACCAAGCCGTTTTCCGAATACACCTATGACGGGCAGAAGCTGGCGTGCGTGCCGCTGGCGGAGACGGTGACGGGGTCGGGGTTGTCGGCGGTGTGGTTAAGGCGGGCGCCGTTAACCAAACCGGTGCAGTTGTTTGTGGAGTATTGCCGGGAAGAACTGGCGCAGTTGTTGGGGTAGATACAGAACCAAAAATGTGGGAGCCGGGCTTGCCCGCGATGGCGGTGCATCAGTTTGCAAATTTGCTGGCTGATACACCGCCATCGCGGGCAAGCCCGGCTCCCACAGTTGATTTGAGTTGTTTGGGGAATCAGGTACGGATCGAGAGCAACATCCGCTGCAGCATATCGTCGCAGCCGTTCAGTTGCTCCATGCTCACAAACTCATCCGGCTTATGCCCCTGATCCATGCTCCCAGGCCCGCACACCACGGTCGGAATCCCCGCCGCATCAAACAACCCACCCTCAGTCCCGAACGCCACGGTGCCAAATTCCCGTGAGCCCGAAAATGCGGCAATCAACTCCGCCGCCTGGCTACGCTGGTCAGTGGCCAACCCCGGATACGCCGACAATTCACTGAAACGAATCGAACTCTGCCGGCTCACCGCCTGCATCCGCGGCAACACCTGTTGCATCGCGTAGGCTTGCAGTTCCTCAGCCACTTCACCCGGGTCCATCGAGGGCAAGGCGCGCACTTCAAAGTCGAAGCGGCAGTCCGCCGGGACGATATTCAACGCCTTGCCCCCGGAAATCACCCCGGTTTGCACGGTGCTGAACGGCGGGTCAAAGCGCTCGTCCTGATGCGCCCTGAGACGCTGGCCAATCCGTCCCAGCTCACCGATCAACTGCGCCGCATATTCGATCGCGTTCACACCCTGAGGCGCGTACGCCGAGTGGCACGCCTCGCCATGCACATCACAGCGCATCGCCAGCTTGCCCTTGTGGCCCAGCACCGGCTTCAACTCGGTGGGTTCGCCGATAATGCACAGCAACGGTTTCACCGGCCATTGCTCCAGCACCTTGAGCAACGAACGTACCCCAAGGCAGCCCACTTCCTCGTCGTAGGACAGGGCGATATGCACCGGCATGCGCAAGTCGGCTTCGACCAGCGCCGGCACCAGTGCGAGTACGCAGGCGATATAGCCCTTCATGTCCGCCGTGCCCCGGCCATACAGCTTGCCGTCGCGCTCGGTGAGCGCAAACGCCGGCAGTGTCCACGGCTGGCCGTCCACCGGCACCACATCGGTGTGCCCCGACAGCACAATCCCGGGCACCTGCGCCGGGCCGATGGTGGCGAACAGATTGGCCTTGCTGCGCTCATCGTTGTAGATCAGTTCGCTGGCGACACCGAAACCCGCCAGGTAATCGCGCACAAACTCGATCAACATCAGGTTGGATTCGCGGCTGGTGGTATCAAACCCCACCAGCGTCTGCAGCAATTCGCGGCTGGTGCTCATCGGTCGTCTCCGGCCACGCCGTAGCCCGGCGAACGGTCCGGGGCGAGGGCGCGGTCGATGTAGTCCTGCACCTGTGGGCGGTAGGCGTCCCAAAGCTTTTGCAGCTCGGCGATCGGCTGCTCATCGGCCCAGTCCACCCGCAGGTTGATGATCGGCCAGGTCAGCTCGCCCACTACCACCAACGCGGCTGAATGCACCGGCCCGGCTTCGCCCCCGGCGGCGATGGCCGCATGCATCGCCGCCAGCAGTCGGTCTGCCAATTGGCCTTCGCCTTGTTCAAAGGCGTTGACCATCGCCTCGATCACCGCGCGGTCAGCGAGCATGTTGCCGGCGGCCACGCACTGTTCACCCGACACGGCGTTATGGGTGCCGAGGGTTTCACTGCCGCTGAAATGCACGGTGCGCCCCAGGTGATCAATCGCCGTCAGTTGCCGGTATTGGCTGTAGCCATTGCGGGTCAGGGCCTTGTCCACGGCGTCGGCCGGTGCGAGGCCTTGTTCCAGCAAGTCGAGCACCTCCGGGCCGAGGGCCGGCAGGGTGATGTTCTGGGTCGAGACCGCACCCACGCCGGGCCGCAGCCAGGGGCAACGGGCGCCCACGGCAATGCTCGATGAACTGATGGCAATGCCCATCTGGCCGGTGTCCGCGCAACGGGCGACGATTGAAAAGGTCATGTGCGGCTCCTTATTCGGGGATGACGGCGATCACATCGATTTCCATCAGCCATTGTGGCTGGCCCAGTGCCGACACCACCAGCCCGGTGGAGATCGGGAACACGCCCTTGAGCCACTTGCCGACTTCCTGGTACACCGGCTCGCGGTAGCGCGGGTCGATCAGGTAGGTGGTGGTCTTGACGATGTGGCTCAGGTCGCTGCCGGCTTCTTCCAGCAATTGCTTGACGTTTTTCATCGCCTGTTCGGCTTGCGCGCGCGGGTCGCCAAGGCCGATCAGGTTGCCGTCGAAATCGGTGCCCACCTGGCCACGTACATACACCGTGTTGCCGGCACGTACGGCCTGGCATAGGTCGTTGTCCAGGCTCTGGTTAGGGTAGGTTTCCTTGGTGTTGAACATGCGGATACGTGTATGAGTAGGCATCAAAAAAACTCCGAAAATAAGTGATCAGGCGCTGACAGGCGAGGTGTGAACAACCGGTGCGGGTTCGCGGTACTCAAGGTATTGGCGCTGGATGGCGATATGGTCGGCCACGTACTTGGCGTCATGCCACACGCCCCAGATAAACGACGAGCCCCGGCGCGACTGCCATGGCAAACCGAGGAAGTAGATGCCCGACTCGCTGGCCACGCCGCGCTGGTGCTGCGGCTTGCCGGCGGCGTCAAACGCATCGACTTTCAGCCAGCTGTAATCCACGGCAAACCCGGTGGCCCAGATGATTGACGTGATGCCGGCCTTGGCCAGGTCCAGTTCAAGGATCGGGTGCTTGATGCACTCTGCATCGGGAAACACGCGGCGCGCTTCGGGCTCTACCGGCAAGTCCAGGCCGTTGCGCTCGATATAGGCATCCGCCGCATCCAGCAGGGCCAGGTAGTTCTCGTCGCCGCGGGCCAGGTTTTCCACCAGGTTGGGTTGGAAGCTCGCAACGCTGCCGTTGAAGGATTGGGTCAGGCCGACCAGGGTCATGCCTTGCTGGGCCAGCTCACGGAAGTCGATGGTCCTGCCGCCGTGAGCGCCGCTCACCGCAATGGTCACGTGCTCGCGGCCGGGTTTCATTGCGGCCTGGTCCCACTCACCCAGCACGCCCAGCCACCAGCAGAAATCGCGGTTGCGATAGGCACGCGGTGGGCGGTCGTGGGCGCCTACCGACAGGTACACCTGGCGACCGGAGCGTTGCAGCTCATCGGCAATCTGTACCCCGGAGGAACCGGCACCCACCACCAGCACGGCGCCGGCCGGCAGTTGCGCAGGGTTACGGTAGTCGGCGGAGTGGATCTGGTGCAGCGCGGTTTCTTTAGGTGCAATCGCCGGAATCACCGGCTTCTGGAACGGCCCGGTTGCCGCCACCACGCGGTTGGCTTCGATCACGCCTTCGCTGGTGTGGATGGTAAAGCCTGGGCGACCGACATTGCGCACCACGGAAGTCACCTCCACGCCGGTGCGAATCGGCGCATTGAACTTTCGTGCATAGGCTTCGAAGTAATCCGCCACCCGCTCTTTCGGCGCAAAGCCATCGGGGGCGACGTTATCGAAGGCCAGGCCAGGGAAACGGTCATGCCAGGCCGGGCCATTGGCGACCAGCGAATCCCAGCGCCCGGTGCGCCAGCGCTCGGCGATACGGCTGCGCTCCAGCACCAGGTGCGGCACGCCTTGCTTGCTCAGGTGCTCGCTCATGGCGACGCCAGCTTGACCTGCTCCCACCACCAGCGTGTCTGTTTTTGTTATTGCTTGAGTCATGTGTCTGTCCTTGCGTAATGCAGTTGGATTCAGCTTGGGCATGGCTTCAAGGCTAGGGGGAGGGCGGTTTTTAATAAAATATTATTAAGCTGGGAAGTGAGCATAAATAACTGATGCAGAGCGGTGCAGGATGGCCGGCGGTGCTGGTAGGCTGCCCCTCAGACCCACACATCCTGGTTCAAGCCCATGCTTAACATCCGCACCATGACCCTCGACGACTACGATGCCGTCACCGACCTGATGCAAAACACCCCCGGCATCTCCCTGCGCGACGCCGATTCGCGCGAGGCCACCGAACGTTACCTGGAGCGCAATCCCGGCATGAGTTTCGTGGCCGAGGTGGAGGGGCGGCTGGTGGCGTGCGTGATGTGCGGGCACGATGGCCGGCGCGGCTATTTGCAACACTTGCTGGTGCTGCCCGATTACCGGCGCCAGGGCATTGCGAATGCGCTGGTGGAGCTCTGCCTGAACAGCCTTGCGCAGTTGGGCATCCGCAAATGCCACCTGGATGTGTTCAAGACCAACGACAGCGCCGCCCGCTATTGGCAGGGCCAGGGCTGGCAGTTGAGAACCGATATTGATCGCTATTCGTTTACCCGACCGGGTGACGAGAACGCCTGACGTCCATGGAGGGACAGATGCTCGAGATAAGACGCGCCACGCTGGACGACGCACAGGCTGCTTTTGATATTCGCCTGTTGGCGATACGTGGCCAATGCATTGGCGCTTACACGTCTGAGCAGATGAAGCTCTGGACGAGGGGCGCAGCCGAGGATGGCTATGACGCGCTGATGGACAAGCATTTTTACCTGGGATGCGTCGACGGTGAGCCGGTGGCCACTGGCATGCTGGATCTGACGAACAACGAAATCGGCGCGTTGTTTGTGCTGCCCGGCTTCATCGGGCGTGGGTTTGGCCAGCAGATGTTGGCGTACCTGGAGGCGTTGGCACAGGAGTTGGAGATAGAGGAACTGATCCTCGACGCGACGTTGAATGCGGCGGATTTTTATCGGCGGTTTGGGTATGTGGGGACTGAGCAGGCGATCTACCATTCGCCGTCGGGGTTGCAGCTGGCCTGTATTCCTATGCGCAAATACCTGTGCTGACACCCCAAAAAAACGACGGCGAGGGAGCTTCCTGTGGCGAGGGCGCTTGCTCCCGCTGGGCTGCGAAGCGGCCCCAATAGGCCTGATGCAATCTGACTGAAAGAACTCGCTGACGTACTTGGGGCTGCTGCGCAGCCCAGCGGGAGCAAGCTCCCTCGCCACAGGTCATGTGGTGTCTTACGGGTTGTGAGCAGCCAATAGTCGCTGCCCTGTATGCCGCAAATGCAGCGGATCTGTCTCTATCGTCCCGCGCACTTGATCGGTACGGTCTGCCCACACGTATTCGCAGGCGAGACCCTTATGGACCTGACCGCAATCCCCTTTGGCACCACCGATTGGTCAACCATCGAGCCGGTGCTGCACCCCGGCGAAACCGGCAGTGCGTATTGGCGCACCTGCCAGTTCGGTTCAACCCGCGTGCGCATGGTCGAATACAGCGCCGGCTACCTGGCCGATCACTGGTGTTGGCGGGGGCATATCCTGCTGTGCCTGGAAGGCGAGTTGCACACCGAACTGGAGGATGGCCGGCAATTCACGTTGACTGCCGGGATGAGTTACCAGGTGGGCAATGACATGGAAGGGCATCGGTCATCGACCACCCAGGGGGCGAAGTTGTTTGTGGTTGATTGAGGGTGTTCAACCCTTGCGATAAACCCCCGCCAACTCCCGCGCCAACCCAATGAAATTCTGCAACGGCGCCGACGGATTGAACGTGCGCCGCACCAGGGTGATCGGTGCCAGCAACCTTGGCCGCGCATCGCTGATCCGGCAATACACCACGCTCTCGCGATGCACATCGCGCATCGACGCCGGTACCACGGAAATGCCTTCACCGGCGGCCACCAGGCTGACGTTGGTCAGCATGCGTTCCACTTCAAAGGCGATTTTCGGCTCGAAGCCGGCGTTCTGGCAGGCCTTGATCAGGTTGGCGTACATCCCCGGCGCGCCGGGGCGGCGGACCAGGATGAAGCGTTCGTCCTTGAGGTCGGCCATGGTGATCCTGGGCATGTCGCCCTTGAGCAGCGGGTGTCCGACGGGCAGGGTCAGCAGCATTTCTTCGTTGAGCAGGCGGTGGAAGGTCAGGCTCTGGTGGTCACCCACCGGGGCGCGCAGGATGCCGATGTCGATGCGTTTTTCGATAGTGTCTTCGGTGACTTCCCGGGCGCTGCCTTCGTTGATCGAGAGTTCCACACCCGGGTATTGCTCGCGGTAGGCGCGGATGATGCGCGGGATCAGCGGATGGGCGGCGGCGGAGCTGGTGAAGGCGATGACCAGGGTGCCTTCGATGCCCTGGGCGGCGCGAGAGGCTTTGAGGGAGCCTTGTTCGACACGGGCGAGGATGATCCGCGCCTCATCGAGAAACACCAGGCCGCCGGCGGTCAGGTCGACGCCCTTGGGGTGGCGCTTGAACAGGTCGAAACCGAGCTCTTGTTCCAGGGCACGAATCTGTTGGCTGAGGGGCGGTTGCTGCATGTTCAAGCGAGCGGCGGCGCGGGTGAAATGTCGCTCTTCGGCCACCATGATGAAATAACGTAAATGGCGAAGTTCCATGGTGGTATATCCCGTGACAAGACTTTATTATTTGTGGCCTGAATGCGCCTTGGCGACCAATATGCCGAAAGTGGCCTGATACGACAATAACAATAAATAAAAAGACCACGGAGCATTGATGCCAGCCCGACTTTCCAATAATGCGACCTTGCCTATTTTGATTGCCATTGCACTTGGCATGGTGTTAGGGCTGCTTTATCCGGGTGTGGCAGTAGAAATGAAACTGCTCAGTGACGCCTTTATAAAAGTGGTCGGGCTGCTGATGCCGTTTCTGTTGTTTGTGCTGGTCTCCACCGGTGTGGCGGGGATCAAGCGCGAGCCCCACCATCGGCATGTAGTAGGGCGGATTGTCTTCTATTTTCAGCTGATGTCCCTTGCCGCGTTGCTGCTGGGGATGGCGACGGGGTTGCTGTTCAACCTCGATCATACGGCGGTGGCCAACCTGGATTTTGATCACCTGACACCGCCCGTTGTGCCCGAAACGCTGTTGCACGAACTGTCGATGACCTCGATTTGGTCCAGTCTTTACAAGGTTTTCACCCAAAGCCTGGTGTTGCAGGTGATGCTGGTGGCGGTGCTGTGCGGGCTGGTGCTGGGGCGTGGCGGCGAGGTCGGCAACCGCTGCCTCGGCTGGCTGGAAGCCGCGGTCGGCGGGTTGTTCTGGCTGCTGCGGTTTATCTTGAAGTTCGCACCGCTGGCCGCCTTTGGGGCGATGGCATTTGTGGTGGGGAAGTACGGTTTAAGTTCGGTGCTGCCGCTCTTGAAGTTCATTGTTGTTATTTATCTGGCTTGCGCGGTGTTCGTCATACTAGTGTTCGCCACGATTACCCGCCTGCTCGGCGTTAAATTGACTCGGCTAATTATTTACTTGAAAGAAGAGTTGTTGTTGGTGACATTTACCGGCTCATCAGTGGCTGCACTTCCCGGTTGTGTCAGCAAGCTTGAGGCGCTGGGCTGTGATCGCCAATTAGTGCGCCTGGTGCTGACCACCGGCTACACCTTCAACTTGACCGGCACCAATATTTACCTGACCACCGCAATCATGTTCCTGGCGCATCTGGCCGGGGTGGAGATTGCCGTGCCCGAGTTGCTGGCGGTGCTGGTGATCTGCCTGTTTACCTCGCTCGGGTCCACCAGTGTCGCGGGCTCGGCGCTGTTTACCCTGATTGCCACCTTGAACATCCTGCAACTGGTGCCGCTGGAAGGGGTGGGATTGTTGTTGGGGGTGGAGCGGTTGATGAAGTGTCGGTCGTTGACCAATGTGCTGGGCAATTGTGTGGCGTGCCTGGCGATTTGCGGGTGGCAGAAGTCGATTGATCGCGAGGTGTTGAAGCGGGAACTGAGCCACTGAGCCGAACACAATCTCCAGACTGACACCGAGTAAATGTGGGAGCTGGCTTGCCTGCGATGGCGGTGTGTCAGTCGATAAATCTGGTGTCTGACACACCGCCATCGCGGGCAAGCCCGGCTCCCACATTTAAAACGCATTTCAGCCCTTGGCGTTCAGCAACTTGTCGAATGCCTTGTCCAGGTTGCCTTCCGCACCTTTCAATTTCTCACGACGTTCCTTCAACCAGCTCTGGTCTGCGTCGAGGTTCTTGCGCGCCTCCACCAACATGCGCTTGACCTCTTCCGGCTGCGGCCCACCCGTGCCTTTACGGGTCTTGACCATCGTCGTCGGCGACAGCGCCGCACGGAAACCTGCCTCATCCAGCGGCAAGGTATTCGGCGTCCATTTGTATTTGTCCGCCGCTTGGGTGTACAGCTTCTGCGCGTCCGCATACGGGAAGGTCTTCGGCGTGGTGCCGTTGCTGCGCGCCTCGGTGACGATCAACGAAGCGAAGCTGTGGCCAATGCGGAACGGCACCTTGAACTGGCGCTCCAGGGTGTCGGCCAACTCCATCGAAGTCGTCCATTCCGACTCCAGCTCATCCAGGGCACGCTGCGGGTTGATTTGCAGCGCATCCAGCACGGCGTCCATGCTTTTGAACATCTCGTCGGTGGACTGGAACAGCCCCAGGGAATCAAACGCGAACTTGTAGTCGGTCATGCCGGTGGTGACGTTATGCGCGCGCAGGGTCACGGTCTGCGCCAGGCCCACCACGTCCGAGGCCGACTCGCGGGTGCGCATCAACAAGCCCGGGTTGCGCTTCTGCGGCATCGCACTGCTGGTGTAGGTGGACTCTTCGTCCAGCAGCAGCCAAGGGCGGATCTGATGGTATTGGGTATGGATATCGCCAATCATCGCGCCAATGCGGATCGCCGAAGACGCCGCCAGGTTGGCCGCCTCGATCGGGATGTCGTAGGTCGATACCTGGCTCGAATCCAGGGAGTTTTCCCGCACGCCGTCAAAGCCCAGCAACTCGGCCAGGCGTTCGCGGTTCAGCGGGTAGGCGGAGTTCGCCAGCACCGCGGTGCCCATCGGGCTCTGGTTGAGGCGGGTGTAGAGCTCGCGGATGCGCTGGCCGTCACGGTCAAACGCGGCTTCGAACGCCAGCAGGTAATGCGCATAGCTGATGGGCATGGCCTGCACGCCGTTGGTGTAGGCGGGCACCAGGGTGTCGATGTTCTTGTCGGCGATGTTCAGGATGCGTTGGCGGGTGGCGTTCAGCGCGTCGCTGTAGGCCAATACCTGCGAGCGCAGTTTGGCCAGGCGGTAGGTGGCGAGCATGTCCTGGCGGCTGCGGCCGGAGTGGATCAGGGACGCTTCGGGACCGATCTTGTCGGTCATGATCTTTTCCAGCTGCAGCACGTCTTCCGGGCGCTTGCCGTCGGGCTGGTCGGCCTGGTCGATGGCAAAGCGCACACCGCCGGCGATCTTGTGGCCCATGTCCGGCTTGACGATGCCCTCTTCGGTGAGCATCACGATCGAGGCTTTGTTGATGCGGTTCAGCCAGGCGAACTGGGTTTGGGTCGGGTCGCCCTTGGCTTTGTGGGCCGTTTGCGAGGAGCCCGGCGTGGCGCCGACTTTGGCCGCTTGGGCCGCGCACTCTTCGGTGGTCTTGCAGGGCAGCGCACCGGTGTCGGCGGCATAGGCGCCGTAACTGCTGAACAGGGCAAAGGCGACGGCCAGGTGGATCAGGCTTTTTCTGGTATTCATGTGCAACGCTCCGGGAAAAATCACAACAAGGGCAGGGTGTAGCTGACGATAAAGCGGTTCTGGTCGATATCGCTGCCGCTGCCATTGCTGCGATACGTGCCATTGCGCCATTTCACTTCAAGGTTCTTCAGGGCTCCGCTCTGGAAGACGTAGCCGATATCGGTGTTGCGCTCCCACTCGGTGCCTTCCAGGGTCCCAGTGCGCACGAAGTTGTCACCTTTGAGGTAGCGGGTCATGAAGGTCAGGCCGGGAATGCCGATGGCGGCGAAGTCATAGTCGTAGCGGGCCTGCCAGGACTTTTCCTCGGGGTTGGCGAAGTCCGGCGAGATCATCACGTAGTTCACGAGGTAGGAGTCGGTACCGTCCAGGTGGGGGAAGCCGGTGGTGCCTTTCATGCGCTGGTAGGCGGCGCCGAACGAGTGGCCGTGGAGGCTGTAGGTGAACTTGGCGCCGAAGGCCTGGTTATCGATGTTGCTGTTGCCTTCCTTGCTGGAGTCGGCGTAACGCAGGTCGGTCTTGAACGACTGGGCGTCACCCAATGGCAGCGTGTGGACCAGGTTGAAGATGTGCTGCTTGTAGTTGTTCTCGAGGTTGGCGTAGTGGTAGCCGGTGACGAAGGTTTTGGTCCAGCTGTAGCTGGCACTGGCGAAGTCGAATTTATCGCTGGGCACGGCACCTTTGATGCCTTTGCCGTCGACTTCGATGTCGGCATGGCCGCTATCGTTGCGCAGGGTGTTGCTGGTCAGGCGCCCGGCGTCGAAGGTCAGGCCGGCGATGTCCTGGCTGGTCAACTGGGTGCCGCGAAAAGTCTGTGGCAGCAGCCTGCCGTCGTTGGGCAGTACGGTCGGTAGCTTGGGGATCAGCGTGCCGAATTTCAGCACGCTTTTGGAGATGCGCGCCTTGGCGGTGGCGCCCATTCGGCTGTAGCTGTCCGGGGCGCCATCTTCGCCCACCGGGAGCAGGCCGGTGTTTTGGCGGTCGGGGCTGGAGTCCAGTTTCAACCCCTGCAGGCCGATGGCATCGAGGCCAAAGCCCACCAGGCCTTCGGTGTAACCCGACTGGTAATTGAGGATCAGGCCTTGGGCCCACTCGTCGCGTTTGGACTGGGTGGCGTTGGGCTGGCGGTAATCGCTGTTGAAGTAGAAGTTGCGAAATTCGAGGTCGGCCTTGCTGTCTTTGAAAAAGTCAGCTTCGGCAAAGGTTGGAAAGGCGAGGGTCAAACCCAGGGTGGCCGAAGTCAGGCCCAGGGTAATGGGGGATTTGCTCATTGTTATTCCCGTTGTCTGCTGCTTGTTTTTAGAATTATTTGGCCGGACGTCGACAGGGAGACGCGTCCGGCTTGCGCAGGCTAACGAGTTGGTTTGCAGATTGAAAATATATAGAAAGTGTTGAAGCGAGATGTTTTCAGTATGGAGACCTGCCTGGCAGATGATGAGGGAGTTGCTCCCTCATCACAGGCGTTTGATCAATGCATCTTGCTGTGATCCATCGGCTCCATCGCATTCAACGCCCGGGCCTCGGCCTTGACCTCGATCGACTGCTTTTCACCCTTGGCATTTTCCACGGTGACGGTCAGCGGCACCTGGTCGCCTTCCTTGATCTGCGCGGTGAGGTCGATCAGCATCACGTGATAACCGTCCGGGTCGAGCTTGACGGGCTTGCCGGCCGGCAACGGAACCGAATCCACCGGGCCCATGCGCATCACGTCATCTTTCATGGTCATCTCATGGATCTGCACGGTCTTGGCGACCGGCGACGCCACACTGAGCAGTTTGCTGTCGCTGTCGGCCGTCACGGTCATGAACGCGCCGCTGGACGGCTGGCCCGGTACCGAGGCGCGTACCCAGGCGTCGGTGACCACCGCCTGTGCACTGGCGTGTGCCGCGAGGCCCAGCAGGGAGAGACCGAGGGCGATGCGCTTGAAGTGTTGAACGGCAGTCATTAGCAGACCTCCATGACGGTGAGCAGGTCTTCTGCGCACTCTTTGGCGTTAAGCGAGGCGGACAGGCCCAGGCGCAGGGTGCCCCGGGTGTCGAACACAAAGCTGGTGGCGGTGTGGGAGAGGGTGTAGCTGTCGCCGGCGGGAATCTTTTCATAAAAGATCCCGAACTCTTTAGCGGCCACGGCGATTTCTTCCGGGGTACCGTACAGCGCTTTGAAGCTCGGGTCGAAGGCCTTGACGTAGGCGTCGAGAATCTCGGGGGTGTCGCGTTCGGGGTCGAGGGTGATAAACACCACCTGCATGATCTTGCCGTCGCGGCCCATCAGTTTCTTCGCCTGGGCCATGCGCGCCAGGGTGGTCGGGCACACGGCCGGGCACTGGGTGAAGCCGAAGAACACCACCGGCATCAAGCCACGGAAGGAACTCAAGGTGACGGTTTCGCCGTCAGTGTTCTTGAGCTTGAAGGTGCGGCCCATGATCTTGTCGCTCAGATCCTTGCCGTACTTGAAGTTCAGTTTCGGGCTGTTGTCACAGCCGGCCAGCAGGCCCAGGCCCAGCAATCCCATGCCGGAGAGGACTTTGCGGCGGGTGAATAACGTACTCATCAACTGTGCATCCTGTGAAGCGCCTGGGTACCACGAAGCGTTAAATCAGGCGAGGAGAGCGTGGCATTCTAACAACCCCTGCCTGCGGGCGTAATCTGCGACGTTCTGTCACAGGCCCTGCCGGGCAAGACCAAACTCTGTAGGAGCTGTCGAGCTTCAGCGAGGCTGCGATGGGATCGCCTCGGTCTCCCTGCAAGACCGCAGCGCCTGCATCGCGGGCAAGCCCGGCTCCCACAGTTGACCGCAACCCCCTGTAGGAGCTGTCGAGCTTTGGCGAGGCTGCGATGGGATCGCCTCGGTGTTGCTGCAAGGCCATGGCGCCCGCATCGCAGCCTCGCTAAAGCTCGACAGCTCCTACAGGGGGAGTGGTAAAGTCGCCGCCATGAAACTCTCCCGCCCGGACCGTTCACTCATTGCCTGGACCCTGTATTTTTGCGTCCTGTTCAATGTGTTCGTCTGCGGTTTGGGCCATGGGCAGATGATGGGCCTGGAGCTCAGCGGCCTGGGTGGGCAATTCTGTTCAAGCCTGGGCACCAAGGCGCCGGCCTCGGACTCAGGCCTCGGCAATCCGACGGCCAGCAGTTGGTCGAATTTCTTCGCGTGCCCGGTGTGCTCCGCCGTGACCCTGGGCATCGTCTTCCTGTTTTGCCTGGCCTGGCTGCTGGGGCTCGGGCAAAAGCCGCGCCCGGCCCATGAGCGGCGCAACAAGGCCCCTCCGCGTTACTCCTGGCCCTCGGCCAACCCTCGCGCTTCACCTGCATTCTGACGTGTGCCCCGGGCTTCCTGGTACCAGGAGGCGTTCTATCGTCACGAGTGTGAGTGCGTTCCATGAGCTCTATCCTGCCTTCCGGCGCTGCCCGTCTGGTCAGCAAGGCGTCGCGCCGTCCGTCCCGCAGCGAAGTATTGTTGCCGTCTGTCGAATACCCGAGTAACGCCCGTTGTTTCGTCCACCTGGATGCACGTTTGCTGCCGTATTGGCACACCTTGTTCGACATCTGCCCCGGTTTGCTCAAGCTCGACCCGCCAGAGGGCTTGAACCTGTTTCGCAGTTTCATGACCTGGGCGTATCGCAACCGTCCGTCGCTGAACTGGACCTATCACGTGAACGTGTGCCGTTGGTTGCTCGGTTCGGTGTATCGCACGCAGATCGATGAAGAGCCCATCGAAGCGTTCATGACGGCGGCGGCGGCCCGCTGGGTCAGCGATGACACTGGCCAGGCCCGGGGCGTGGTCCTGGCCTGGCAAGGTTCGCCCGTGCCGGTGCTGGACTGGAAACCGGGCAGTGGCGGGCAACTGCCAATGTTGCCGCCACCGCCCGGGGATTTCGCCTGGTGCGCGCTGGATGGCCAGGGGCGGTTCAGCGGGTGGTTGCCGGTGCCTTGAGGTTCTGCTCAATCCACTGGGCAACGCTGGTCACGGCGATTTGCTGTTGCGCATTGAAGGTCACGGCGGGGTCCCAGGCCACGCCGTTGCCCTGGGCGAACGCCACCCGGTACTTCATCAGGTTGTCCTCGGGCGCAGCAGCCAGTTCGGCTTCCAGGTACGGCACCGACCAGCGTTCGCGTTTCAGCGTGCGCGCCAATTGCGCATCCACGGTATCTGCCAGTTCGCCATAGGTCAGGGTATCGCTGGCGGTGTACACCACCTGATCGACGATCGGCGGTTCGCTGAACAGGATGCGTGCGGTCAGCAGGCCGATGTCTTCAGGGGTGGTGACGGTGACGGCGGTGTCCCAGTCCCCCAGTGCATGCACGGTGTTTTGGGCCAGGTCGACGACGCCGAAGGACGGTTCAAACAGGAAACTGGTGAACATCCCGGTGGATACGATCACCCATTGCGTGCCTTGCTGGGCGCGCAGCAAGTCGCGTACGTCGAGCTGTTCATCCCACAGGTCCTGGGCCGAGCCACGGCCGATCACGTCGTAATCCACACCGAACTGCCACGGCACATACCGCTTCACGCCGCCGGCGATGGCGGCGCGGGTCAGTTTGCGCTGGGTGCCAACGCCTGCGGCGAAGCCGATGCAACTGATCACGGTGTGGTAGTCAGCGAATATCGCCGCCAGTTCGGCCTCGGAGTCGTTGGCCAAATCACCCGCCAGCAGCTCAATGCCGAGGGCGCGCAGTTCAGTGATTTCCCGTTGTTTGGCCGGGTCTTTCGAGTTCAGTGTGGCGGGGCGCAGTAACACGGTCACCGGCACATTTTTCGGGGCGGCCAGGCGTGACAATTGGCGCAGTACCGCCAGGCCCAGTTCGCCGGCGCCCAGTACAAGGATCGAAGCAGTCATAGGGTTCTCGGTTCAGGTGAAAGTCGTGCCATGCTTGCAGAATTGCCGACCGCGCATAAGAAGGCACACCAGTGATACCGGGAGTAGAAGGTGGATAACGACGAGATCATCAGGCGCTCACAGGCCGCCTGCGAAGCCCTCAGCGCCGATGAAGACGGGCTCAAGCGCCAGGTGCTGACCCACGCGGGAAACCGCTGGTCGTTGGGCATCGTGCACCTGCTGGGAGTTAACGGGCGGCTGCGTCACGCCGAGATTGGCCGGCGCATGGAAGGCGTCACCCAGCGCATGCTCACGCGCACCTTGCGCCAGCTGGAACGCGACGGCCTAGTGTTGCGCCATGACTTTCAGGAGGTGCCGCCCAAGGTCGAATACCAGTTGTCCGAGCTGGGCAAACAGCTGTTGGTGCACATGATTCCGCTGTGGACCTGGGTGGTGGAAAACGCCGACGGATTCAGGTGTTCCCGGGAACGGTTTGATGCTGATCAGGTGCTGAGTTCAGAGCTTGGGCCGCCAGTGCCGAATGTGCATGAGGCTGCCAATTAAGAAAGTATTTGCTTGTGTAATTAAGCGGGCTCTACGTATTATCCAAATGTATTCTTGGGTATAGGCCCAAGAGCGGGTTTTCGCTTTTAGTGAGCAAGGAGCTTTGGATGAGCGTGGAGGCGTTTTTGCCGGGCGGTTCAGCGGGTCTGTTCCTGGGGACGCAAGCCCTGGGCTTGAGTGTCTGGCTGACCCTCGCCGTGGTTAACAACGGGCAGGCTTTTCGCAGCTCGGTGGGGGCGGTGGGCGCGACCATGGCCATGGCGCCGCTGCACCAAAGTCCGCCTATCGACACGCCTTTGCTGAGGCGTGCGGTGCGCTCGCCGCGCCTGCATCAGTTCGCCCTGCTGGTGGTGCTGGTCCTGCAAATCGTCGCGGCCGTCGCGGCATGGGTTGGCAGCTACCAGCTTGTCCTGGGCGATGGCCTGGCGGTGGCCCGGCCATGGCTCAACCTGGCACTCAGCGGCTTTTCTGCGTTCGTTTTCGCGATGCTGCTGGGTGGCTTGTGGTTTGGCTACTGGATTCGTCAGGAAGGCCTGCAACTGACGCACCTGGTGCTGTCGGCCTGGGCGCTGTTGGCGTTTGCGCTGTTCAACCTGCAATGGGCCTGATGTCGGCCTGAGGCTAAGGCTGCGATGGACTGCGCAGCAGGTGTGACACCTGAACCGTTGGTGTATCCGGGACACTGCGGTGATGGGGTTACGTTTGTTGCGCAGCCCATCGCAGCCTTTTTCTTACTTGCGGGGCTGGATGCTGTAGGCGCAGCGCCGGTCCCCGGAAATCATGTGTTCGCACCGTTCTACGACGTTCTCATCCCCCAGCGCCGCCTGGAAAATCTGCAGCTCCGAGCGGCAGAACCCCTGGCATTTGCGCGCGGCCACGCAGATGGGGCAGTGGTTTTCCACCAATAGCCAGCCTTCGTCCAGCGGCTCCATCTGCGCCATGTAGCCGGCGCGTTCGCGAATCTGTACCAGGATCTCGACTTTCTCCTGCAGGGTCGACGCGGCGGAGCAGGCCTGGATGTATTCGTGCTTGGCGGTTGCTTCCATGCTGGCGATGACCTTTTCCACGCCTTCGCTGCCAAAAATGCCTTCGATGGAGTCGATCAGGTGCAGCGTCAGCACGCTGTGGGAATCCGGGAATTTGCCCTGGGCGGTTTCGGTCAGCGCCCACTTCAGCGAGGGCCGGCCGGCACCCGAGATGGGGGCCGATACGCCGACGATCAATTCCGCGACCTGTAGCTTCTGGATTTGCTGGCGAGCGGCTTCGGAGGTGATGTCCAACAGCGCAGCCAGGTCCGTGGTTTTCAGTGGGCCACGGGTCTTGAGCAGGAACAGGATGCGGTCCCCGGTGGATGCCTGGCTGTCGTCGGTGGGTGTGGCGTTCATAGATCGGGAATAACCATGGAAGTGACCGGTCCATTTGACCACAGCGGGCACGCCGGGGCACCTCTTGATCTGCATTAAGGCGCGCTGATGGAGGGTTCCAGCTGATTTGTATCGAAAGCATTCTGCTGGCCCATTCTGCATTTTCCCCTCGCTACCATCGGCCGCCTGCCAAACCCATGAGGGAAAAGGAATGAGTGAGACCTGCGAAAGCCTGACCACACCACCCGAGGGGTACAGCGACTGGCTGACCGACCTCAAGGGTCGGATCCACTGCGCCCAGCAACGCGCCACGTTGGCGGTAAACCGCGAGCTGGTGCTGCTGTACTGGCAAATCGGCCAGGATATCTTGACCCGGCAAGCACAGCAGGGCTGGGGGAGCAAGGTGATTGGGCGACTGGCGCAGGATCTGCGTTCAGCCTTTCCGGAGATGAAGGGGTTTTCGCCGCGCAACCTGAAGTACATGCGTGCGTTTGCGGAAGCATGGCCGGATCCCGAATTTGTGCAACAGGCTGCTGCACAATTGCCTTGGGGTCATAACCTGGTGCTGCTGGACCGCCTGCCCGGCCCTGAAACGCGTCGTTGGTACATTGCCCAGGCCATCGAACACAACTGGTCGCGCAACGTCCTGGTGATGCAAATCGAAGGTCGCCTGCTGGAGCGCAGCGGCAATGCCGTCAGCAACTTCGAGGGCCTGCTGCCCAAAGCCCAGTCCGACCTGGCGCGCGAATCGCTCAAGGATCCCTACCGTTTCGACTTTCTTGGGCTGACGCTCGATGCGCAGGAGCGTGAAATCGAATGGTGGAATCCCTGCCGGCAGAGTTGCAAACCAGCCTGCCCAGCATCGAACAGATTGAGCGTGAACTGGCGAGCAATTCGTAGCGCTGCGCCGCCAGGCTGGACATTGGCAATGGCCTCGGCACAATGGGCGCCTTGAAAGGAACTCATCCAAGGAATGCCATGGCCCGCCGTGTAAATACCGCCTGCTCACTGTTGTTGCTCACTGGACTGCTGATGGGGGCAGGCATGCCTGCCAGTGGCGCGTCCTTCGAGTGTAAAAAGGCCTCCACATCGGTGGAAAAGGCCATTTGCACCAGCCCCGAGTTGAGTGAACTCGACAGTACGCTGGGCGTTTACTACAGCCAGGCAATGGCCAAACTGGCACCCGACCAGCGGGACGAATTACGTCGCGGCCAGCGCGCCTGGCTGCAGACTCGCAACGCATGTGCGAGTGAGCCGCAAACACTGGCCGGCTGCCTGCAATCCCGACTGAGCCAGCGAGTGGTCGAGGTGGGGTCGATCAGCCACAAGGATACGGCGGCCCTCGACGCAATCATTGCCAGTATTCCTTATCACCCGGCACACGCAGCAGAAGGGCTCAGGCGCTTCCCGATGAACGACCTGGCGGCCGCCTGGCTGGTCTACCTGCAGCGCTTTGAACCCGACAGTGGTGTGACGGAGAGCGAGGCCGAGGAGAATCGCAAGCAGATCCTCGTAGCGCTCAAGGAAGACAACTTTCCCTGGTCGATCTGGCAGGACCTGCAAAACGATCCCGCCGTCAGCCGTGATCGGGTGACGTTGACCTTGCTGCGCATGATGATTGAGCGCGAGCAATACGAGCTGTTTGCCGACCAGCGCCCCTATGTGCACTGCTTTGTTTTCAGCCGTCAGGGCGAGGTTGCGTATGAGTCGTTCGGGTCGCTGTACGGCTCCACCCGGGACAGCTTTGCGCCGATTTGCGCGCCGCAGGGTGACCTGTTTGCGCAGCCGGCGTGGAAGCGGCTGGACGATAGCCTGAGCGAGCCTTTGTCCACGGCAGGGCAGAACGAGGGCACCATCCGCTTTGCCAGCTATGCCGATTGGAGCGCTCTTTCGCTCAAGGCCACCGCATCGCCTCGGCTGTTTCTCCAACCGGCCACTGCTGGGCAGAACCAGGATCCTGAACTAACCCTGCGCGACTGGGGTGTTGATAAGCAGTGGCCCGCCAGGCAACGCCAGCAGACGCTGGCGGCTGTTGAGCCGGCACGGCAAGTGACCAGTGAGTGGTTGCAGCGCGAGCGCGGCTTTACTGCCGCTGATGCCCGCCAAGCGGCCCGGGAAATCGTCAGGCAGTGGTTGAATCTGCGCCTGGACTTTATCGGTGGCCCAAGCGAACTCTGAACACTCAACTTCCCGATTGGGGAACGGCTTTTTTACCGGTCTTGCTGGCAGGATGCTGGGGCGAGGAACCCTTGTGGCGCGTTCCTTTCACGGTTTTTGACGGAGCTGGCGCTTTTGTTTCGGCGGCCTTGCTGCCACTGCTGTCGGCACCGGACGGGCTGCTGGGGTAGGTGCCCGGCGGCAGAGCCGAACCCGGGGCGGTGTTGTCGCCGAAGGCTGCATAGGCGGGGGCATACAGTACGAGCGTCAGGCTGGCGGCAAGTACAATCCTTTGGGAAATGCTGGTCTTCATGACTCAATCCCTCTTGTTGCGGTGAGGACCGAAGCCCGGACCACATCCAGGCTTCGGCAACGCCTCAATCAAGACTTCCTGGAGCCTGGCGCGTGGCTTTGGGCCCCGCCTTTTTTGCCGGCTTCAGATGCCTTTGCGCGGTCATTGGCGACGTTGCCGCCGGAACCCTGGCCGCCGCTTTTACGGGGAGTGTCTTGCTGGTCTTTGTGACCAGCCCCTGGGGTGGTTTTTCCGCTGTTAGCCATTTTCAAAACCCTCAATGATGAGTGAATCAATGGTGTCGCCTAATTGGGAAGCCGCCAGCCAAATCAAAGTTTGAAAAAGTTTGGCCGCAGGCGACGAATGGGCATCAAGCAGCCATTGGCTTGGCGCCGAGCGCCTTCTTGTGCGCGGCTTTCATCGCTTCCATCTCTGCACCCAATTCTTCCAGCAAGGCCTTGCCCAGCAGCTTTTTCGCCTGCGGGAACATCTCGCTTTCTTCTTCCTCGATATGGTGCTCCAACAGTTCCTTGACCACTTTGACGCGCCCGGAAAACTCGGTGGTGGACGGGGAGGTCTGCTTCAGGTCCGGCAATACCAGGGAGTCGACCGTGCGATGTTCTTCCTTGGCTTCGTGGTACATGATTTCCTGGTCCTTGCCCCCCGCCTTGCGGAAAGCCGGGTAGAGGATTTCTTCCTCAAGCCGGGTGTGAAGGCTGATTTCCATCTCCAGTTTGGCCAGTAGCTCAGTGCGCTTCTTGACGCCGCGCTCAGTGGACTCACTCAGTTGGCTCAAGATGGCTTTGACGCGTTCGTGGTCGGCCTTGAGAAGATCAATGGCATTCATGGGTGACACCTCACGGGTAGCAGAAGGGCGGGTCGGAGTGCCCGCCTGTCCAGAGCTCTGCAGCATGAGTTGTACCAAGTTGAACTGAATATTTATTTGTTTAAAAATCAATAGGTTAGCGATAGTAAGTGTCGGCTTTGGTCGTGCAGGTTGCACGGTCCCGTGGCCTCTGGCATGCATTAAACAATGCCTATCCTCCGCTGACTTTCCAGTGCTTGATGTCTTCTGCAAACACAATCTGCTCAACCTCATGGGCAATCCCGTAGGCCAGTGACTCGTGAGCGGCAATCACTTTTTCCTCGGCCGACAGGCACTTGAAAATATCCAGGTGCGTCTCTGCGGTGGCGGTTTCCAGTTCGTAGATTTTCACGTAGCGCGCCAGGTCGTTGTCCAGGCTCGACAGGTACTCGCGCAGGCGCTGGTGGTCGACGGAGTTCTGGTTGAAATACCAGTTCATGGGATGAATCAAAAATCGCGAGTGGGGCGTAGTGATCCGGCGATTGGCCGCCAGGAACATGATGATGCCCATGGACTCGATATTGCCCGCATTGATCGCACACAGCGGCACCGGCAGGGACTTGAGGAAGGTGTAGAGGGTAAAGCCGAAATTGGTGCTGCCGCCGGTGGTGGAGAGGTTAAGCAGCAACGAGCTGGCGCCTTGCTCGATCGCATCTAGACAACAGTCACGAAAGCGCTCGGTGGTGCCCTGATCGATCTGGCAGTGAAAGTGGATGATGTGCTCGGTCATCCTGGGCCTCCGTGGGGTGGGAGTGACGTTGCGTTGAGTCTAGAAGGTTCCGCCAGGCCTGCCGCAACCGTTGGGCGAGAGCCATCCGCTGCAATTTTAATGAACCCTCGGGCGTGTAGCTTGACCTAATGGATACGACCTCAGGAGGATGAATCATGCAAATCGAATATGTCTGGATTGGCTTGGCAGTGATTCTGGTACTGCTGGAACTGTGGGCGATCAACAGCGTGCTGCGCAGTGGCAGTGGCTGGGAAACCAAGGGGTTATGGCTGGTGGTGCTGATCTTCATGCCGCTGCTGGGGCTGATCCTCTGGGCGCTGTTTGGACCCAAGGGTGTGAACCGGGCGACCCATGCCACGGAGCATGGCAAAGGCTGATACGGAATTTACAAAAAACAGGCGCCCGAGGGCGCCTGTTTGCATTGGCTCGCGTCAAGCCGCCAGTGCTTTGGCAATCGCCTGGTTGAACGCCGGCAAGTCATCGGGCGTGCGGGAGGTGATCAATGTCCAGCCATTGGCCGGGCATTCCTTTACCTCTGTATCCACCCAGTTTTCCGCCCCGGCATTCACCAGGTCGGTGCGCACGCTTTTATAGGAAGTGAGGGTCTTGCCGCCGATCACCCCGGCATCGATCAGCGCCCAGGGGCCATGGCAGATGGCAGCTACGGTTTTCCCGGCCTTGACGAAATCGTTGATCAGCCGCAAGGCGTCGCTGTCCTGGCGCAGAGTGTCGGCATTGACGGTACCGCCGGGGATGACCAGTGCATCGAAGTCGCTGCCCTTCAGCTCCGAGAGCTTGGCATCGGACTCCACGGTCCGGTCTTTCTCGGTGTCCTTGAGGAAGGTCTGGGTACTGCCACCCTTGCTGGAACCGTGGGTCACCGTGGCGCCGAAACCGCGCAGGGTTTCCAGGGGCTTGAGCAATTCGTCGCGCTCGATACCGGTGTTGGAGGTGATGATCAGAATCTTCTTGCCGTGCAGTTGCGAACTCATGGTCGAGTGTCTCCTGAGTAGGGTGTACGAATGCTGCTACCGGACTGTTGAGCGGGCGCCTGAGCAAAAGGTTTAAATTAATTTGCGCTTATTTCCCGGGGCTGCGCCCGGTTCAATTTCCTTGAACTATCGAAAAACCATGGGCTCTGCTGCATAACGGCTCCGCGCTGGAGCGTTAGCTTTTCAACAGGAGGAACACCCCATGGGCACCGCAAAAAACGCCGACAAAACTCCCGATGCAATCAGCTCCGAACAGGCACAGAAAGGGCGCCAGGTTGATGACCAGGACAGTGCCTTGCAGCGGCCCAACCCCAAGACCGAAACCGTCGATAAGGTGATCACGCCGACGTCCATCAAGGACACACAGCGGCAAACCGACCGCATCAATGAGCAGGCCGCCAAGGCCGAGCGCAAGCTGGGCGAGTGAGAGGCGGAGGCAGTCATGGGCCGATCCATCAGCGCCAGTGAATTGGGGATTGAACTGCGCCCCGGTGACGACAGCGCGCTGTTCAAGTGGTTTGTCGCCAGCTTCCTGATGGGCAAGCGCATCCAGGCGCAGATCGCCGCCCAGGCTTATCAGGTGATTGTGGTGAAGCATGGCCGGGACACGCCGCGCAAGCTGCAGCACTGCACTTCCCGCGAGTTGGTGGCGATGCTCGGCGAGGCGCATTACGTGCGTTACGACGAAACCACCGCGCAGCGGCTACTGGACCTCAGCAGCAAGTTGAACGCGGAGTACGCAGGCAAGATCAGCCATATCCACGACGCCAGCACCGACCGCCAGGCGTTCGAGAAGCGCTTGAACGAATTCGAGGGTGTCGGACCGAAGACCGTGGAGATTTTCATGAGGGATGCGGCGTCAGTGTTGTTCTGATGCCGATGCCCTTAACCTTCAAGCATTGACTGTCGAAAGGCCTGAATCTGCTCAACGATCTGCGTTGACGCCTGGATGATTGCCGTGCGCGTGTTGCCGGCAATATGCGGGGTGAGTATCGCGTTGGCGACGCCAGTCAACGGTGAGTCGAACTGATCTTTTTCCTTGGCAAAGGTATCGATGGCGACGCCCTTGATATGGCCGGGAAAACGCTTCATGAACAGTGCCAACTGGCTTTCGTCGACGATGCCGCCACGAGCCGTATTGATCAGGATCGCCCCAGGTTTCATCCGGCTGAACGCGGTGCTGTCGAACAAGCCTTTGGTCAGCGCCGTGAGGGGTGTGTGAATGGACACCACGTCGGCTTCGTCCAGCAACTCGCCAAGGGTGGCACGCCATTGCAGGCCCAGGCTCGCAGCGACGGATGGGGTGAAGCGCTCGGAGCCAGTGACTATCACCTTCATGCCCAGGGCCTGGGCCTTATGGGCCAGCGCCTGGGCGATTCTGCCCGAGCCCACCAGCCCCAGCGTCAATTCGGCGATTTGCAAAGCAGGTGCGAGCAGGCCTTTTGACCATTGGCCTTGCTGAGTCTTGGCGTTGTAGAGATTAAGGTCTCGGGACAGGAACAGTGTTTGTGCCAGCACATATTCGGCCACAGCCGTCGCGTTGGAGCCTGGAGTATTGAGGACGGTCACGCCACGCTCGGCGGCGGCGTGCAAATCGATATGGTTGACCCCAACTCCCGCCTGGGCGATGGCCTGCAAAGGGCTGCCCAAATCGGGCGAGGCAGCGGCGTTGATCAGCGCGGCGCCCAGGGGAATGTTCAAGCGGGTCTTGATGACGCTGTAGCCTCCGGCCTTTACCACGGCACTGATCAAGGCCGGTGTGTCGTGGCCGTTGATGTCCACGAACCGAATGCGCCCGGCGTAGTGGATTTTGATGCTGCCTGGGTCGGCGAAGTAGTGCAGGTTGAGGGTGATGTCCAGCCCGTATGCCAGGCACTGCTCGATTTCTTCATGGAGCAAGGGCGGGTTGGGAGCATCCAGGATCAGCACGGGAAACACCATGGGTCTATTCCTCTGCAAAGGGCTACCGGGCCGACTGGTTACGCATCCACCTGCATCACCTCAAGCCCCAGGCACTCATAAGCCTCGACACTGCCCGGCGGCACATGCCATTCGGTAATCAGCGTGTGAATCCGACTGCACGGCGCCACCACAAACGGCTCCACCGCGCCCAGCTTGTCGGCCAGGGTGACGGCCACCACGTGGGAGGCGCTGTCGAGCATAGCCTGTTTCACCGCAACCTCTTCGAAGTGCAGCGAGCTAATGCCCACCTGTGGATGCAGTGCACACACGCCGGTAAACAACAGGTCCGCCTTGATACCCTGGATCAGCCGCAGCGCTTCATGCCCGCTGGCGGCCATGGTCACGGGGTTGAGCTGCCCGCCGGCAAGGATTACCGTCACATTGGGATGCTCGGACAACGCGATGGCAATCATCGGTGAATGGGTGACGGCGGTCAGCTTGATGGCATGCGGCAAGGACTGGGCAATTTGCAGGGTGGTGGTGCCCGAGTCGAACAGCACGATCTGGCCGTCTTCCACGCGGTCGGCGGCGAGTTGCGCCAGGTGGCGTTTGGTCGCGGTGGTTTCGCCAAACCGGGTGAAGAAGTCTTTGCCGGTGTCTTTGGGCCTCGGCAGTGCACCGCCATGCACCCGTTGCAGCAGACCGGCGGAGGCGAGCTCGCCAAGGTCGCGGCGGATGGTGTCCTGGGAGACGGCGAAATGCTCCACCAATTCCGAGGCGGTGACTTTGCCGTCGCGCTCCAGCAGCAACAGGATTTTCTGTTTGCGCAACGAAGGCAGGTCGATGGCGGCATGGGTGTTTTGCATGTTTATGCTCGTTATTGCGTGTTTATGCGAGATTAATCAGGCTGTGGACCAAACGCAATGGGTGGCCGCATTTCGACGGCATGGGTGCGTTTGGAGATGCAGGAGATTTTGCCGCCCGGGACCGTTCCAGCAGGAAGTTATTGAGCAAAAAAATCGTAAAAAATTAAAAAGAGTTGTCCACGAAAACCGTGGGTATCTCTGTGGATAACTTCCCTTGAGCCCGGCGGGTATGGCGATTTAACCCGCGGTTAATATTTGATCAGTCGCGGTTTATAGCCAGTATGGGCAGGCTTTGCGCCTTGACAGGCACCGGAGAAACCGGTGCCGGAATGCAGATTTACGAGTTGTCCGGGTGCAGGTTGGAGGGCCCGGCGACCTGTGCTGGCCGCTTCGTTTGCATCAGGCTGTCCAGTGCCTGGCGATAGCGGCTGCCGGCCAGGCGCATGCTGTCGTTGTGAGTCGCCCCCGGCACCAGCAACAAGCGTTTGGGCTCTTGCGCGGCATCAAACAATTGCTGGCTGAAACGCGGTGGCACAAAGGCATCGGCGAGCCCGTGGACCACCAGCAACGGCATGTGGATGTCGGCGATCTTGTCGATGGAATCGAACTTCTGCGACAGCAGCCAGCGCACCGGCAGCGAGGTGTTAGCCACGGCAGTAGCCACATCCGCCAATGAAGTAAACGTGGATTCGATCACCAGCCCGCGCACCGGCGGTGGCTCATGGTTATCCGCCGCCTGCTTGCCCAGCTCGGCCGCCAGGTCGATGGCCACCGCGCCACCCAGGGAGTGCCCGTAGATCAGGCGCTTGGCGGGGTCGGGTTGCAGCACCTGGAAGCGTTCCCAGGCTATGCGTGCGTCTTCGTACACGCTGGTTTCGGAAGGCAGGTCGCCCTGGCTTTGGCCGAAGCCGCGGTAGTCGATGGCCAGTACCGAGAAACCCAGGGCCCGCAGCTGTTCAATGCGAAACAACTGGCCGGTGAGATTCCAGCGTACGCCGTGCAAATAGAGAATGGCGGGCGCATCTTTCCGGGCTGCCGGCCACCACCAGCCGTGAATGTTTTGCCCGGATTTGAAACTCGACGGTTTCAGGTCGAATTCCTGTACGTCACGGGGCAAGCCGCTGTACCAACTGGCAGTGCCCGGTTCCACGCGAAACAGCAACTCGCGCTCCTTGTGTTGAAGCACGGCGCAACCCACCGGCAGGCCAATGATCACGGCGGCCATGCACAACAAGGGAAACCAGCGCAGGCCGAGGCGGGACAGAAAACGTGAAAACATGAAGGTTCCAGGACAGAGGCGAAGCACGGGTTTTAACAGATGCCCCGGCCGCGCAGGAAATATTTAGACAGCCGTGACCGGGCATTGCTTGCAAAGTATTACAGCGTGCTTTCCAGCAGTGAGAAGAACTGCCGGGCTAACGGCGAAGGATTGTCGGTGTTCCAGCTCAGGTAGAGCCCGATGCTGGAAGATTCGGCGGCAAGGGGACGAAACACTACCTTGTCGCTGTTCATCGAACGGGCAATCGACGCCGGCACCAGCGCCACGCCAAACCCGCAAGCCACCAGGCCGATCAGCGTGTGCAATTGATCGGCTTCCTGCACCACGCGCGGATAGAAACCCGCCGCCTCACACAAGCCGATCAACTGATGGTGATAGCCGCTGCCCAGTACTTGTGGGGTGAACACAAAGTCGGCGTCGGCGAAATCCTTCAGCTCGATAACGGCATCACCGGCGTTGGGGTGGTCCATCGGCAGCGCCATCAGGATCGGCTCATCCAGCAACAGCCGGGATTCGATGTTATCCGCCTGGCCCGGCAGGTAGCGCAAAAAGGCGATGTCGGCCTCTCCACTTGCCAGGGCCTTGGCCTGACTGGCCGAGGGCATTTCCTTGATCACCAACCGGATCTTGGGAAGCGTCAGGCGAAACCGCCTGAGGGTATCGAGCAGCCACGGATAACCGACAATCGACACCGAGGTGAGGGTGAGTGTGCCGGCGACGCCCTCGGACACTTGCCGGGTGTGTTCAACGCCTTGCAGCAATTGCCCGAGGACGGTGTACGCCGTCTCTAGAAACGCCGCCCCGGCGGGCAGCAGCTTCACCCCGCGCCGGTCACGCTCCAGCAGGGCAAACCCCAGCTTCTCCTCCAGCCGGTTGATCGCCTGGCTCAACGCGGGCTGCGCCATGTGCAGGCGCAACGCGGCCTTGTGAAAGTGCAGCTCTTCGGCTACTGCAATGAATTGGCGCAGCAGGCGGGTTTCGATCATCTGGTCTGTTCCTTCAGATAGAGGAGCTGATACGGCGCAGGTATCAACATCGCTGTTTTTCAGTATTAAACAGGACGGTCAGCGGTTGTTAGGGTGGAGTGCCTATCAGGAGAACGCAACGATGGACTTTACAGGTAAAACCGCAATCGTGACCGGCGCCGCCCGGGGCTTGGGCTTCAGCTATGCGCGGGAGTTGGCGCGTCTGGGGGCGCAAGTGGTGATCAGTGATATCGGCGCCGACACGCTGGGCGAGGGGGCCGACCCACAGGTGGTGCAGGCCGCCGCGCTGGCGCTTCAGGGCGAAGGGCTGCAGGTGGTCGGCCACGCAACCGACCTGTCGGGTGAAGCGGGTTGTCGAGCATTGATCGAGTGCGCCATCAGCCATTTCGGGCAGCTCGACATCCTGATCCACAATGCCGGCTGGGTCGGTTATCAACCCATCGAGGCCGCCGACGCGGCATTTATCCGTAGGGCCATGGACATCAATGTCTACGCGCCGATCTGGCTTGGCAAACACGCATGGCCCTACCTCAAGCAATCCGCCGCACCGCGCATCGTGCTCACCACCTCGGACCGCGCGATGTACACGCAATATGCCCAGCCGGGCCTGGTGGCCTACAGCGCCGGCAAGATGGCGCAACTGGGGATCATGAATGCGTTGAGCGGGGAAGGGGCCGAGGCGGGGATCCTGGTGAATGCCATCTCGCCCGTGGCCAAGACCCGCATGTGGGGCGTGACCGGTGCGCCAGCTAACCTCAAGCCAGAATCGGTAACCCCCGGCGTACTCTTCCTGGCCTCGGCGCAGTGCCAGGACAGCGGCTACATCCTGCGGGCCAGTAACGGGCAGTTCACTGCCACGCGTTTTGTTGAAAACCCGGGTGTCAGTTACCCGGTTGATCTGGCGCGGCCCAAGGCCTCGACCGCCGAGCAAGTAGCAGCATCCTGGACCCGGATAAAGGCGCATCCAGATCCCGGCGCACAATGATTTGCGGGTGCCCTCACACTGGCTTGAACTTGACGATGCGCAAGGCAGGAGGACATGCTCGACACCCTTCCGATTAAAGGCTCGACCATGGACAACAGCCCCGTTCGCATCCACACCGAAGAACTGCTCTCGGACAACTGGTACGTGCTGAAAAAGTACACCTTCGACCTGCGCCGCCGCGACGGCAGTTGGCAGTCCCAGACCCGCGAGATCTATGACCGGGGCAATGGCGCGACCATCCTGCTGTACAACCGCGAGCAGCGCACGTTGTTGCTGATTCGCCAGTTCCGCATGCCCACTTTCGTCAATGGCTACCACGGCTACCTGATCGAGTCCGCCGCCGGCCTGCTGGACAACGCCAGCCCCGAGGAGCGCATTCGCCTGGAGGCCGAGGAAGAGACGGGCTACCGCGTGGGCCACGTGGAAAAAATCTACTCGGCCTTCATGAGCCCGGGCTCCGTCACTGAGCGCATTCACTTTTTCATCGGCGAATATCAGCCGGGCGACCGGGTCAGTGATGGCGGCGGGCTGGAAGAAGAAGGCGAGGACATCGAGGTGCTGGAGCTGGGGTTTGAGGCCGCGTTGTCCATGGTGCAACGTGGCGAGATCGTCGACGGCAAGACCATCATGCTGTTGCAGTATCTTGAATTGCGGATGTTGAAAGAGGGCTGGTGATGTCGCGTCGGTTGTCGGTGGTGCTGGCGGTGTTGTTGGCCGGATGCGGTGGTGCGAGTGCTGCGCAAACGCCGGTCGGTGACGGTGGTGTTCCCGCGTTCTATACCTGGGCCGACAAGATGCCCGCATCGCCCGGGCAGATGCTGCGCAGCGAGCCGTTGACGGCCGTGCAAAGCCTGGCCGAGGCGGGGCAGAATATCCGGATCCTGTACACGTCCACCGATGGCATCGACCCCCGCAAACACGTGGTTGTCTCCGGTGCGCTGTTCCTGCCCAAGGGCACGCCGCCGTCGGGTGGGTGGCCGCTGATGGCGTGGGCCCATGGCACGGTGGGCAGCGCTGATGTTTGCGCGCCCTCGTTCACCCGCCGCAGCCCGCGGGACACGCGTTATCTCAACTATTGGCTGGGACAAGGCTACGCCGTCGTTGCCACCGATTACCAAGGGCTCGGGACGCCCGGCCTGCATCTATATGGGCTGACCAGCCCGCTGGCGTATGGCGTGCTCGACAGCATCCGTGCGGTGATCGCCGGTGGTTTTGATCTCTCCAAACGTGTCGTGGTGTTCGGCCAGTCCCAGGGTGGGCGTGCCGCCTTCGCCACGGCGGTCTATGCCAAGGACTATGCGCCGGAGTTGGACATCGTCGGCGTTGTCGCCACCGGTACGCCTTACGCTGCGACCCATAAAACCGGAGACAGTGCCGAGCTGGAAAAAGCCCGCAGCTCGGTGGTACCGACCTTCGCCTACAACCTGCTGCGCCTCGGCACGGTCACGTTGTTTGATCCTTCGTTCAATCCCGCCGACTATTTGAGCGCGCGCGCAATGCCGGCGTTCGGGATCAGCCAGCGCGGTTGCTTGCATGCCATCGAGCAGCGGGTGGTCGCCGACGGGCTGACCTTCAATGACAGCTTCAAGCGCTCGCCGAAAGCGGCTCTCGACAAGGTCTACCGCGAGTCGGCGTATCCGACGCTGAAGACCGATATTCCGGTTTTCATCGGCACCGGGGGCAAGGACCAGGACGTGTTTGTGCCCGGGCAGAAGGCCCTGGTCAGGGACGCGTGCAAGGCGGGGGACAGGATCGAATGGCATTTCTACCCCGAGCTTGATCACTCGGCCACGGTCAATGGGTCGCTGGCGGACTCGACGCCGTTTGTGCGCAAGGCGTTTGCCGCAGAGCGGATTCCCGGCAACTGCGGGTTGTAAAAGCAGGAGCCGCCCGGCTCCTGCAACGGCCTTCAGGCCAGCTTTACGTCCATGGTGATTCGCGCGGTAAATACCAACTTCCCCTCCGCATCGAGCATGTCCACCGGCACTATCTTGTCGCCCGCCGTCTGCCAATCAATCCCCTCGCCATTGGCCGTTGCCGTAACGCTGCTTTTGGCCTTGGCCAGGTATTGCACCGTCATCCCCTTGGGAATCCAGCGCGCGCCAGTTGGCACGGACACATCCGTCATTGTCCCTGCCGCCAGTTCCGCAGCGTTGCACATGGCGATCGCATGCACCGTCCCCAGGTGGTTGGTGACGGCCTTGCTGAACGGTACTTCAACCACCGCCAACCCCGGGCGCAACTGGGTGATCAGTGGGTTGATGGTGCTGAAGTAGGGCGCCATCTGGCACGCCAGTTTGCTGAACGCTTCGGGGCCGACGCTGTTGAACATACTCAGGTACTGACTCATGGTGCTGCCTCGCTGATGATTCGGATTTACGGAATGTTGTTCCGTTACAGAATAATATTCTGTAACGGAACGGTATTCTGCTCATGGGAAATCTGTCAAGCTGCCCCGACGTATCCCTTTCAACGATTGAGTTCGTGTTCAGCATGCAAACCCCGGATCTGCTCCAGCGCTGCTTCCCCGGCCGAAGGGCCGAATTGAAGCGCGACATCTTCACGGCCGCCCTCGACCTGTTCAACGAACAAGGCCTTGAAGCCACCACCATCGAGATGATTCGCGCCCGATGCGACACCAGCGTCGGCGCCATCTACCACCACTTCGGCAACAAGGAAGGATTGGTCGCCGCGCTGTTCTTTACCGCGCTGGATGATCAGGCCGAATTGCGTGCGCGCTACCTGGAATCAGCGAGCACGGCGAAGGAGGGGGTTTACGCGCTGGTGCACAGCTATGTGGATTGGGTGGACAGCGAGCCGCAGTGGGCGCGTTTCCAATACCACGCGCGTTTCGCCGTGACCAAGGGCCCGTTCGCTGCCGAGCTGGAAAGCCGCAACCAGTCGCGCAATGGGTTGCTGAAGGAGTGGTTGGCGCTGCCCGGGCGTGGTGATCAGCTCAACCAACTGCCCGCAGAACTGTGGCCGTCACTGATCATCGGCCAGGCCGACAGCTATTGCCGCGCCTGGTTGGCCGGACGGGCGACCAGCAGCCCGCGGATTTACCGCGAGGTGCTGGCCGAAGCAGCGTGGCGTTCGGTGGGTGGCCGTTAGGCGAACCGGCGCAGCGAAAACGCCGACAAGTCGATGGCGCTTTTGCCGTCCACGCATTGCTGCGCCAATGCTTCGCCGATCGCGGCCGAGTGCTTGAAACCGTGCCCGGAGCAGGCGCTGACCACCGTCACGTTTTCCAGGTGCGGATGCTGGTCGATGATGAAACCGTAGTCCGGTGTCAGGGTGTAAGTGCAGACAGCCGTTTTCAGTACCTGAGAAGTCACACCGCCAACCTTGCCCGCGAGATGGGCGCTGAACATGGCGTCAGATTCGGCAGGGCTGACCTGTCGATTGACCGCCTCGGGCGTGGTCGCGACGGCACGTTGCTCGCAGGCGACCTTCATACTGTGTTCCCCGGCAATCGGCGGGAAGCCGTAGCAGTTGTCGTCCTCGCCCGGCCCGTGGGCAAGAATGAAGGTGGGTGAGTTCGGGGGGAATACCGATGGCTCGGCCAGCTTGAACCAGTACAGGTTCTGGCGGCACACCGTCAGCAGCGTATCGAAGGGGGCGCCGAGCAACTCGGCGCTCCACATGCCGGCGCAGACGATCACCTTGCCGGCGCGCACTGTGTGCGTCTCTGTGCTGATGGTCACCTCGCCGTTGTCCGATTGCAGCTGGCTGACCACGGCGCCGGTCAGTGTCTCAGCCCCCAGTTGGCGGGCAAGGGTCAGTTGGGCCTCAATGCAGCGCTCAGGCTTGACGTAGCCGCCACCCGGTTCGAAATAGCCCACGGCATTGTCTTCAAGCCCGGCAAATTGCGCAAAGCGCCCGCGAATCTGTTCGGCGTTCAGCACCTCATGGGGAATGCCGTAGGCCTTGCCCAGCGCGATGGTCTGGCGGGTGAAGTCCGCGATACCGTGCTGTGGCGCGGCAGGTTCGCCACTGCTCATGACCAGCACGCCGCATTGCTCGAACAGGCTCACATCAAGCTCGGCTTCCAGCTCGCGCCAGATCTGTTGCGAGCGGATCACCAGCGGCACATAGGCCGCCCCTTCGCCGACGGCTTGGCGGGTGATGCGCGTGTCGCCATGGCTGGAACCCTGGTCATGGGGTGGCGCAAAGCGGTCGATGCCAATGGCGTGAACCCCGCGCCGGGCCAGTTGATAGAGCGTGGCAGCGCCCATGGCGCCGAGTCCGATCACGGCTACGTCGTAGTGCAGCGCTGGCATATCCTGACTCCTTCAGAAGGGGGAGCCGACCGTATCACGCACACGGCACCGGCGTCGTCGCCACTTGATAGCGTTGATCAAAATCATCCGCCAACTGCTCCAGCGTCACCTCGCCCAAACGCTGCAGCAATAACGCCTGGGCGTCATCAAAGGCCTGGTTCAGCGCGGCATTCACGGCCTGTTCCACCAGGCACTGCGGGTGATCGGTAGACAGGCCGACCGCAAAGATCGACGAGGTGCCCAGGGCGTTGTGGATGTCCAGCAAGGTGATTTCGCTCAGCGGCTTGCCCAGCATCCAGCCGCCCTGGTGGCCTTTCTCCGAGCGTACATAACCCTTTTCCTTGAGCAGGCCCAAAGTGCGGCGTACCACCACCGCGTTGGTACCGAGCATCTGCGCGATGGTCTCCGAGGTGGCGCGTTCTTCATGGCGGCCCATGTGGATCAGCACGTGGAGCATGCGTGATAGGCGGGTGTCGTTTCTCATCTGCAGGCCTCTGGATTTCCTGCCCGAAAGTATCGTTCGTAACGATTGGAGTTGCGAGACTCTTGACGAAGTATTTTTATGTAACTTATGGTGTGTCGTGAGTGCCCGGCAACCGCTGCAAGGGCCACCAGAGAGGTCATCTTCATGGTTTACGACGTGATTATCGTGGGCGGCAGCTACGCCGGAATGTCGGCCGGCCTGCAACTGGCGCGGGCCCGGCGCAAGGTGCTGGTGATTGATGCCGGGCAGCGGCGCAACCGTTTTGCGGCCACCTCCCATGGTTTCCTCAGCCAGGATGGGCAGCCGCCGGAGCTGATCGCGGCTGAAGGGCGAGGGCAGTTGATGGAGTACCCGACGGTGACCTGGGTGCAAGACACGGCCGTCGAGGCGACTCGCAGCCAGGACGGTTTTTGGGTGCAAACCCGCTGTAATGGTGGGTTCAACGCTCGGCGCTTGATTCTCGCCACCGGCGTGGTGGATGAATTGCCCGAGGTCGACGGCCTGCAAGAGCGTTGGGGCAAACATGTATTCCACTGCCCCTATTGCCACGGTTATGAGCTGGATCAGGGCCGCATCGGCGTATTGGCGACTTCACCGTTGGCGATGCATCACGCGATGCTGCTGCCGGACTGGGGCACCACCACGCTGTTCACCAACGGCGTATTTGTGCCGGATGCCGAGCAGCAGGCGCAGCTGGATCGGCGCGCAGTTCGTGTTGAAAGCCAGTGGGTGCGGCGGATTGTCGGTGAGCGGGCGGATGTCGAATTGGCAGACGGCCGGGTGATCGCCCTGGACGGCATCTTCACGATGTCCCGTACCCGCATGGCCAGCCCGTTGGCCGAGCAGTTGGGGTGTGAATGTGTCGAAGGACCGACCGGGCCTTATCTCCTCACCAACGACACGCGCCAGACCACAGTGCCCGGCGTGTATGCCTGTGGAGATGCCAACCTGGCCGGCGGCTCGGTAGCGCTGGCGGTCGGCGAGGGTGTGCGCGCCGGGGTAGGCGCGCACTTTTCGATGATTTTCAGCTGAGGTTTCAGTGCTGGGTTGAATCGGTGATATTGAATTTCCCATCGCCGATTTCTGCAGTTTGCTCATCGCCAAAACGATCAATCCATTCGAATTTGCAGTGGTTGAAGGTCCCTTCAATGTGTGGCGTGTGGGGCTTGAGTGTAAATTCGACGGTGCCTTGATGGGCTTTGACGATTACACCGCTGGTTTGGCGGATATAACGTAGTTCAACGTCGGTATTGCCTGGGCCCAAATGGTGTACGCCGTTCGGGGTGCCCTCGAGAATCCTGACAGCAATGATGACCTTGGGATCATTGATGGGAGGGTCGTATTCGTCTTGTATGCCATTGAAGACCCAATACGCAGGGAACTCGGGTGATGGGGATTCTTTCCAGAGGTTGACAATCTCTGCATCGAATTTTTTGTATGACGGAACTGAGGCGTTCACCTTGGCCGTGAGTGTTCCGCGCGCAGCAGGCGTGGCGGTGTTGATCCAAGGTTGGCTGAGCTTTTCAATCTCGGCCGTGGGCGTGGGGCGATTGGTTTTCTGAGTCATGGTTGTCGCTCCTGAGGGCGGGCTCACCCTTGATGGGGTGAGATCGCCCTGATCTTAGGCGCGACAGGTGTCGTCAGATACTGTCAACGTTGACAGGTATCAAAGGCGAGAAATGCATAGAAGCAGGCTATTCAGCGCACCAGGCACGGGCGCTTGTTATCGAACGTCCAGCCCGGAATCATGAACTGCATCGCCACGCTGTCATTGCGTGCACCCAGGCCCATGCCTTTGTACAGCTCATGGGCGTGGGCCACGGCATCCATGTCGATATCCACCCCCAGGCCCGGCTTGGCCGGAACCTTGATATGCCCGTCGACAATCTTCAGCGGCGCCTTGGTCAGGCGCTGGCCGTCCTGCCAGATCCAGTGGGTGTCGATGGCGGTGATTTCCCCCGGTGCGGCGGCGGCCACCTGGGTGAACATCGCCAGGGAAATGTCGAAGTGATTGTTGGAGTGCGAGCCCCAGGTCAGGCCCCATTCGTGGCACATCTGCGCCACTCGCACCGAGCCTTGCATGGTCCAGAAGTGCGGGTCGGCGAGGGGAATGTCCACCGACTGCAACTGGATCGCGTGGCCCATTTCCCGCCAGTCGGTGGCGATCATGTTGGTGGCGGTGGGCAGCCCGGTGGCACGGCGGAACTCGGCCATGACCTCGCGCCCGGAGTAGCCGTTTTCCGCGCCACACGGATCTTCGGCGTAGGCCAGTACATGATGCTGGTCGCGGCACAGGGCGATGGCTTCTTTCAGCGACCAGGCGCCGTTGGGGTCCAGGGTGATGCGCGCATCGGGGAAGCGTTCGGCCAGTGCGGTGACCGCCTCGATTTCCTCGGCGCCGCGCAGTACGCCGCCCTTGAGTTTGAAATCGTTGAAGCCGTATTGCGCCTTGGCCGCCTCTGCCAGGCGCACGATGGCGTCGGGGGTCATGGCTTGCTCATGTCGCAGGCGGAACCAGTCATCGGCCTGTTCTTCGCTGCGATAGGCCAGGTCGGTTTGCTGGCGATCACCGATGTAGAACAGGTAGCCGAGCATCTTCACCGCGTCGCGCTGCTGGCCTTCACCGAGCAATGCCGCTACCGGCACTTCAAGGAACTGGCCGAGCAAATCCAGAAGTGCTGCTTCCATCGCCGTGACGGCATGGATGGTGATGCGCAGGTCAAAGGTCTGCAAACCCCGGCCCGCCGAATCCCGTGCGGCGAAGGTCTGGCGCATGGCATTGAGAATGCTCTGGTACTGGCCGATGGGCTTGCCGATCACCAGGCTGCGGGCGTCTTCCAGGGTCTCGCGGATGCGTTCGCCGCCGGGCACTTCACCGACGCCGGTACGGCCGGCGCTGTCGGTGAGGATCACGATATTGCGCGTAAAAAATGGCCCGTGGGCGCCGCTGAGGTTGAGCAGCATGCTGTCGTGGCCGGCCACCGGGATGACTTGCAGGCCGGTAACCACCGGGGCGCCGTTGGCGTGGTGCTGGTGTTCTGTGTTCATCGTGTAGTCCTTATTTGCTCAAGACGGGGGCGGGTTGCAGCACGCTGCTGGTGGTCGGGCCGGGCAGGGTCCTGGCGAAGAACACCAGGATCGCCGCAAGGATTGACGTGCCCGCCAGGCCATACAAACCGCCCTGGATCGAACCGGTGGTCTGTTCCAGAAAGCCGAAGGTGGTGGGCGCGACAAACCCGCCGAGGTTGCCGATGGAGTTGATCAGCGCGATCACTGCGGCGGCGATCCGTGCATCCAGGTAACCCTGGGGAATCGGCCAGAACAGCGAGGACGCCGACTTGAAGCCAATCGCTGCAAAGCAGATGGCGATAAACGCAAAGATCGGCCCGCCGGTGGTGGACAGGAACATGCCGATCGCAGCGATCACCAGTGCAGCAGCGACCCAGGCCTGCTGGAACTTGAACTTGCCCGCCAGTGCGGCGAAGGCGTACATCGCGATGATCGAAATCAGCCACGGGATGGAGTTGTAGAAACCCACCTGGATGTCGCTCAGGTCACCCATTTTCTTGATGATGCTCGGCAGCCAGAAGGTGGCGGCGTAGATCGTCAGCTGGATGCAGAAGTACAGGGCGCAGAACAGCATGATCTGGCGGTCCTTGAGCAGCTTGCCCAGGGTCGGCTTGACCGTGGTGGCGGCGTCTCGCTCACGCTGTTCGCGGTCGATCTCGCCCACCAGTGCGTCCTTCTCTTCAAGGCTCAGCCACTTGGCGTCATGGGGCTTGGAGTCGAGCCAGAACCACACGAAAAAGCACAGCAGCACCGAGGCCATGCCTTCGATGATGTACATCCATTGCCAGCCATGCAGGCCCAGCCCGGTGATTTGCAGCAGCACGCCAGACAGGGGGCCGGAGATCAGCGAGGCGAGGGCCGAGCCGCTGAGGAAGATCGCAATCGCCTTGCCGCGTTCGACGCCAGGCAGCCAGCGGGTGAAGTAGTAGATCACTCCGGGGAAGAAGCCGGCCTCGGCCACGCCCAGCAGGAAGCGCAGGATGTAGAAGTGGGTTTCGTTCTGGATGAAGGCCATCAGCGTGGCGGTGATGCCCCAGGTGAACATGATGCGGGTCAGCCAGATGCGCGCGCCGACTTTTTGCAGGAGCATGTTGGAGGGTACTTCGAACAGCGCGTAGCCGATGAAGAACAACCCGGCGCCGAAGCCGTAGGCGGCTGCACCAATGCCCAGGTCGTGTTCCATGTGGGTACGCACAAAGCCGATGTTGACGCGGTCGATGTAGTTGACGATGAACATGATCACGAACAGCGGGAGCACGTGGCTCTTCACTTTCTTGATCGCGCGGGCCAGGACCGGGTCGGTGGCAGGCGCAGCTGTCGCAGGGCTGGAAGGGGTCACGAGGTAAAACTCCCACTGATTATTGTTGTGCGGGGGATAGGCTCGGGTTGCCGGAGATGTCTGACAACTTGATAGACATCATACAACTGCAATTTCAGAGATGGCAACACTTTGTAGGAGCAAGCTTGCTCGCGATAAACGCCAACGATTACGCGGATATTTTGGGGAATTACGGGGTGGCGGGTTTTTCCGCGAGCAAACTCGCTCCTACAGGTATTTGTTTGTTGTCATACAAGTAGGTGCGCATAAAAATGCTAGTATCGCCAGGCGCCCCTGAACGGAATTCCTGATGCAAACCCCAACCTCGGCACCTCAGCGCAAGCGCTCTCCGGGCCTTGCCCATGACATCGTCACCGCCTTGACCCAGCAGATTCTCCTGGGGCAAATGGCACCGGGCGAGAAGCTGCCGTCCGAGTCGGCCATCGTCGGCGAGTACGGCGTCAGTCGCACGGTGGTACGCGAAGCGCTCTCCAAACTGCAGGCTGCCGGGCTGGTGGAAACCCGCCACGGTGTCGGCACCTTCGTGTTGGAACGCGATGAGCGCCACGGCCTGCACCTGACCCACGACACCGCCGCCAGCGTGCGCGGTATTCTGGAGTTGCGCATGGGCCTGGAAACCCAGGCGGCCGCGCTGGCGGCCTTGCGTCGTACCGATGAACAACTGCAGCAGATGCGCCAGGCGCTGGATGATTACCAGGACTCACTGGCCAACAACGACAGCGCCGTTGAGCCCGACGTGCGCTTCCATCGGCTGATCGCCCAGGCCACCGGCAATACCTATTTCACCGATGTGATTTATCACCTGGGCAACTCGGTGATCCCGCGCACCCGGATCAACGCCGAAGAGCGCGGCGACGCGGATTTGATGGAGCTGGGGCGGCTGGCGAACCTGGAGCACGAAGCGATCCTGAAAGCCATCCGCCGCCAGGACCCGGACGCGGCCAGAGCCGCCATGCTGCTGCATTTGAGCAACAGCCTGGAGCGGATGACCGGGGAGTAGGCGAGCTTATTTGCTGTCCAGGAAGTCCAGCAATGCGGCGTTGAACAGGGCCGGGTCCTGCAGGAATGCGAAGTGGCTGGTGTTCGGCAGAATCAGCAGGCCCGCACCCGGAATGGTCGAGGCGATGTACTCGGTGTGTTCACGCTTGATCGCCTCATCGTGGTCGCCGTCGACAATCAGGATCGGGGTCTTGATGGCAGCCAGTTGTGCGTCTGTCCAGTTAGGCTGGCTGGCCCACATGTGGCTGATCTGCTCGACGAAGGCGTCGTACTCTTTCGGCGTCGGCGAGAGTTTGGCGTACTCTTTGCCGGCGCGTTCGATGAAGGCAGCGAAGGTCGGGTTCTTCTCTACGCCATCCTTGACCCCGGACGTCTGGGTGTTGGCGGCAAAGGCAAACACCTTGCCGATTCGGTCCGGGTGGCGCAGGGCAAGATCGATGCCGATGATGGCGCCGTCGCTCCAGCCGACGATATCGGCACGGGGGATTTTCAGGCTGTCGAGCACAGCGACCACATCATCGGCCATCAGGTCGTAACCGTAGGGTTTTTCGTCCCGGGAGCTGCGCCCGTGGCCACGACTGTCGAGGCTGATGACCGTGTGTTTGGCGGCCAGCGCCTTGACCTGGTTGCCCCAGTAGTCGGAATTGGACAGGCCGCCGTGCAGCAGGATGACCGGCGAGCCATGCCCGGTTTTGGTGTAGTAGACCTTGATGCCGTTGACGGCTGCATAGCCGGTCTTGGCGCCCGCAATCGGTGCCGGGGTCGGCGGAAGGGCCTCCCACCGTTCTGCGGCATTAACCGCAGAGAAAGACAGCAAAAGGCAGGCGGTTGCCAATAAGCGAAGTGACATGGCGATTCCTTTTTCAGTGTGCAGCGAGAAGTCATCCCGACGGATGTGGGCTCGACTCTAGCACCCTGCGAGCTGTCGAAAACACGCATTTTTTCCTATCAAAATCCGCCGTTGAAAAGAAAAAAATAGCGTTATATCAATGGAATAAAATCGTCTTTTGCATAGTGGAGCAAAGGTTTCAACTGGTGGTTTTGCGTCGTTTCTCTCCAGGGGCATTTTCTTCAATACCTGGATTCATCCGCCCCTTAAGGTTCAGCTCATACCGCACAACAAAAAGGAACTGCAATGAGCTTGATCATTTCCATGGCCGCCTTCGCCCTGGCCACATCCATCACCCCGGGACCAGTGAATGTGGTGGCCATCAGTTCAGGAGCGCGCTTCGGGTTTGCCGCCAGCCAAAAGCACGTAGCCGGCGCCGCGCTGGGATTTACCTTGTTGCTGGTACTGATTGGCCTGGGGCTGCATGAGGTGCTGGTGCGCTGGCCGTTGCTGACCCAATTGATTCAATGGGGCGGGGTGGCATTCCTGTTGTACATGGCCTGGAAGCTGGCGGTCGACGATGGGCGCCTGGAGGCAGACGGCACTGCCACGGCGCCATCGATGCTCTATGGGGCGATCATGCAGTGGCTCAACCCCAAGGCCTGGCTGGCGTGTGTGGCGGGGATGGGCTTGTTCGTGGCCGATGGCGATGCGCAACAGGTCTGGCTGTTTGCGACGATCTACCTGGTGATCTGCTACCTGTCGGTGGCGTGTTGGGCCTACGCCGGGACGTTCCTGCGGCGCTACCTGAGCAACCCTCGGGGCATGCGCCTGTTCAATCGCTCGATGGCGGGGTTGCTGGTGGCCAGCGTGGGGTATCTGTTACTGGCCTGAGTCAGCCGCGATATTGACCCGGTGTTGCCGCCAGGTGCTGCTTGAACGTGCGCTGGAAGTGCGCCTGATCGGCAAACCCGGCGGCCAGTGCCACGTCGGCGATCAGCCCGCCATTGCGCAACTGGGTGCGCGCAAACTGGATGCGCCGGTTGACCAGGAACGCATGGGGTGTCATGCCGTAATACTGTTTGAACGCGCGGATCAGGTACGACGGTGACAACTCGGCCGCCTGGCAAATGTCCTCAAGCTTCAAGGCCTCGGTGCAATGCTCGTGTATGTAGTCGGCGGCCCGTTCCAGCTTGTGGTTGACCTCGCGCACCGGTGTTACCGACGGGTTCAGGCGTTGTTGCACCTCAGTGAAAAAACTCACCACCGCGCTCTGCTTGTGCAGGTGCTCGGCCTGCTCGTCCAGCAGCACTTCATACAGTTCGATCAGGCCGTCATACAGCACGACGTCACGGGTATGGGTGGCGGTAAAGGCGCGAAAGCCTTCGTCGGTGCTGAACCCGAGCTGGTGCTGCAGGTCCGTCAGCCAGGCCGTGTCGATGTACAGCATGTGATACGACCAGGGCTGGTCGTAAATCGGATTGCAGGCGTGGACATCGCCAGGGTTCATCAGCACCACGGTGCCGGCGCTGATCTGAAAGGTGGACGCCCCGTGGATATACAGGCTCTGCCCGGCGGTGATCGCGCCGATCGAGAAATGCTCGTGGGAGTGGCGGGTGTAGCAGACCTTGCGCCCGTCGGCGATGGTCCGTGCCTCGATAAACGGCAGGTGTTCATCGCGCCAGAAAGAGGGGGCAGGGTGGTGAGGATTCAGTGACATGATCGACCGTTCACAAGGGGATGCGCGGGGCACGACAATGATTTTTGCATAAAAATCGCCATTGGGCTGCACCGATCGATGCAGCGTGAGCCAGCCTTCATGGTGGGCACGATGGCGCTGCAGCGTTAGAACCCGCGCTTCTCGGCAATCCAGGCGGTAGCCAGGTCGATAAAGGCCCGCAGTTTCGGCTGGCTCTGGGTTTTGGCGGGAAAATACAGGTACAGCCCGCTGCTGGGCGGGACAAAGGTTTGCAGCACCTGCACCAGCGCGCCCGAAACCAGATCCTCCATCACTTCAAAATCACTCACATAGGCCAGGCCTTGGCCGGCCCGCGCCGCGGCGATCATCAGGTTGCGGTCATTGACGATCAGCCCGCCCTGGACGCCGACCGTGAACTCCCGGCCCGCGCGTTCGAATTCCCAGCGGTGCGCCACGCCCGAGGTCAGGAAGCGATAGCCGATGGTTTGATGGGCGGTCAGTTCTTCCGGCGTTTGCGGCTGGCCAGCCTTGGCGAAGTAGCCGGGCGAGCCCACTACCGACCAGTTCAAGTCCGGTGTGAGGCGCACGGCGACCATGTCCTTGTCGATGGATTCTCCCAGCCGAATCCCGGCATCGAAGCCTTCGGTCACCAGGTCCACAGTGGCATCGTCGAGGGAAATATCCAGCACCACCTCTGGAAACGCCTCGCGAAAGCGTGGGATCAACGGCTCGATCAGCAACTTGCCCGACAGGCGCGGCACGGTCAGGCGCAGGGTGCCCATGGGCCGGTCGCGGTAGCCACTGAGGGCCGCGAGGGCTTCGTCGATTTCCCCGGCGGCGGGGCGCAAACGGCTATACAGCGTCATGCCGGCCTCGGTCAGCGCCACTCGCCGTGTGGTGCGCTGGAACAACACCACGCCCGTGCGCTTCTCCAGGGTTTTCACCGCGTGGCTGACGGCCGTCGGCGTGACGCCAAGGCGTGCGGCGGCCTGGGTGAAACTCTTCAGTTCGGCCACGGCGAGAAATTCGGTCAGGCCATTGAACGGATCAGGGTTCATCGGTGTTCCATTATGAAATTCAGTTTCATAGTGCTTGTAGCACGAGCGGGTTTTTCAGGCTAATGCGGCGGCGTACCTTTACCTCACTTTCACTCCAACAGGTACGGATCATGACAACGGCACATTCCTTCAAGCGTGTTTGGCTGGTAACCGGGGCTTCCCGGGGTATCGGCGCGAAAATCGTCGCGGCGGCGCTGGCCCATGGCGATGCGGTAGTGGCCACGGCCCGCAATGCTCAAACGGTCGTTGAGCGATTTGGCGAGCAGCCCGGCCTGCTGGCGGTGCAACTGGATGTGACCAACGAATCCCAGGCCGCTGACGTGGCCCGCGCCGCAGTCGAACACTTCGGGCGTATCGATGTGCTGGTCAATAACGCCGGTTTTGGCGTGTTGGGCGCGGTCGAGGAAGCGTCTGCCGACGAGGTTCGGCGCTTGTATGAAACCAACGTCTTTGGCCTGCTCAACGTCACGCGGGGTGTATTGCCGTTCATGCGCCAGGCGCGCCGTGGGCATGTGATCAATATCTCGTCGGTGGGCGGCTTCCGTTCCGGTGCGGGATTTGGCGCCTATTGCTCGACCAAGTTTGCCGTCGAGGGCTTGAGTGAGGCGCTGCATGCAGAGCTTGCACCCTTGGGCGTCAAGGTCACCGTGGTGGAGCCGGGCTACTTCCGTACCGACTTCCTGGACAGCAACTCCCTGGTGGAGTCGCCGCGGGTCATTGATGATTACGCGGCCACCTCCGGCGAGGTGCGCAAGCTGGCCAAGGTCTACAACCAGCAGCAACCGGGTAACCCGGAGCTACTGGCAGTGGCCATGATCAAGCTGGTAGAAGCGCCGAATCCGCCGATGCGCCTGGCACTGGGCACCGACACTTTGCAGGCGATTGAAGCCAAGCTGGCTTACGTCAAGGAAGAGATCGACGCCTGGCGCGAGTTGTCGGCCTCAACCGATTTCTGACACCCAATGGCGTAGCAGCTGTCGAGCGCCAGCGAGGCTGCGTCAGGCGCACCTCGTTGCAATGCCTGGCTCGATAACAGCGGTGCGGCCAACGCAGCCTCGCTGGCGCTCGACAGCTGCTACGGTGAATCGGCTGAAGGCACCAGGAACGCCGCCTCCAGCAATTGCCGCGTGTAGGCATGCTGGGGGCTGGCGAAGATCGCCGGGGCATCGCCCTGTTCCACCACCTGCCCATGCTTGACCACCATCAACTGGTGACTCAAGGCCTTCACCACTGCCAGGTCATGGCTGATGAACAGGTAGGTCAGGTTGTACTTGGCCTGCAGGTTACGCAGCAATTCCACCACCTGGCGCTGCACCGTGCGGTCGAGGGCCGAGGTGGGTTCATCCAGCAAAATCAGGCGCGGCTTGAGCACCAGGGCTCGGGCAATGGCGATGCGCTGGCGCTGGCCGCCGGAGAATTCGTGGGGGTAGCGGTTGCGGCTTTCCGGGTCCAGCCCCACTTCCTTGAGCGCGGCAATGATCGCCGCTTCCTGTTCGGCCGCAGTGCCCATCTTGTGGATGCGCAGGCCTTCGCCGACGATTTCGCTCACGCACATGCGCGGGCTCAGGCTGCCGAACGGGTCCTGGAACACCACCTGCATTTCCCGGCGCAGCGGGCGCACCTGTTGCTGGCTCAGTTTGTCCATCTGGTGGCCTTCGAAGCGGATGCCGCCCTTGCTGGCGATCAGTCGCAAAATCGCCAGGCCCAGGGTGGATTTGCCCGAGCCGCTTTCGCCGACGATGCCCAGGGTCTGACCCTGTGGAAGGCTGAAGTTGATGCCATCCACCGCCTTGACGTAGTCGATGGTATTGCGCAGGAAGCCTTTCTTGATCGGAAACCAGACGCGCAGGTCCTCGACTTCCAGCAATGGCGGGCCGATTTCATTGGTGGCCGGCTGGCCGCTGGGTTCTGCAGCCAGCAGCTCCTGGGTGTAAGGGTGCTGCGGTGACTGGAACAGGGTTTCGCATTCTGCCTGCTCGACGATGCAGCCTTGTTGCATCACGCATACCCGGTGGGCGATGCGCCGCACCAGGTTCAAGTCGTGGCTGATCAACAGCAAGGCCATACCCAGGCGCGCCTGCAATTCCTTGAGCAGCTCCAGGATCTTTAACTGTACGGTGACGTCGAGTGCCGTGGTCGGCTCGTCAGCAATCAACAGCTCCGGCTCGTTGGCCAGAGCCATGGCGATCATCACCCGCTGGCGCTGGCCGCCGGAGAGTTCGTGGGGCAGGGCCTTGAGGCGCTTGTGGGGTTCGGGGATGCCTACCAGCTCCAGCAATTCCAGGGTGCGCTGGGTGGCGACCTTGCCGGTCAAACCCTTGTGCAGGCCGAGCACTTCGTTGATCTGCTTCTCGATGGAGTGCAGCGGGTTCAACGAGGTCATCGGCTCCTGGAAAATCATCGCAATGCGGTTGCCGCGAATATGCCGGATGGTTTTTTCTTTCAGGGTCAGCAAGTCGTGGTTGGCGTACTGGATCGTCCCGGACGGGTGACGCGCCAGCGGGTAGGGCAGCAGGCGCAGAATCGAGTGCGCCGTCACCGATTTGCCCGAGCCGCTTTCGCCCACCAGCGCGAGGGTTTCGCCGCGCTTGATATCGAAGCTGACGTTGTTCACCACTCGCTGGTGGCTGTTGCCTACGACGAACTCGACGGAGAGGTCGCGGACTTCGATCAGATTGTCCTGATTCATCTCATTTCCTCGGGTCGAAGGCATCGCGAGCGGACTCGCCGATAAACACCAGCAAACTCAACATGATCGCCAGCACGGCAAAGGCACTCATGCCCAGCCACGGCGCTTGCAGGTTGGATTTGCCCTGGGCCACCAGTTCACCCAGGGACGGCGAGCCTGCAGGCAGGCCAAAGCCCAGGAAGTCCAGGGCGGTGAGGGTGCCGATGGCACCGGTCAGGATGAACGGCATGAAGGTCATGGTGGAGACCATGGCGTTGGGCAGGATATGGCGGAACATGATCGCGCCGTTCTGCATCCCCAGCGCCCGGGCCGCCCGCACGTATTCCAGGTTGCGCCCGCGCAGGAACTCGGCGCGCACCACATCCACCAGGCTCATCCAGGAAAACAGCAGCATGATTCCCAGCAGCCACCAGAAATTGGGCTGCACGAAACTGGCGAGGATGATCAGCAGGTACAGCACCGGCAAACCGGACCAGATTTCCAGGAACCGCTGGCCGGCGAGGTCGACCCAGCCGCCGTAGAAGCCCTGCAGGGCGCCGGCGATCACGCCGATGATCGAGCTGAGTACGGTGAGCGTCAGGGCGAACAGCACGGAAACCCTGAAGCCGTAGATCACCCGCGCCAGCACGTCGCGGCCCTGGTCATCGGTGCCCAGCAGGTTGTCTCGCGACGGCGGGGCCGGTGCCGGAACCTTCAGGTCGTAGTTGATGCTCTGGTAGCTGAACGGGATTGGCGCCCACAGTGTCCAGGCATCCTTGGCCTTGAGCAGCTCCTGGATATACGGACTCTTGTAGTTGGCCTCCAGCGGGAATTCGCCGCCGAAGGTGGTTTCGGGGTAGCGCTTGAGGGCTGGGAAATACCAGTCGCCGTCGTAGTGCACCGCCAGCGGCTTGTCGTTGGCGATCAACTCGGCGCCCAGGCTCAGGCCGAACAGGATCAGGAACAGCCACAGCGACCACCAGCCACGCTTGTTGGCCTTGAAACGCTCGAACCGGCGACGATTGAGGGGGGATAGATTCATCTCAATGCTCCCGGCTGGCGAAGTCGATACGCGGATCGACCAGGGTGTAGGTGAGGTCGCCGATCAGCTTCACCACCAGCCCCAGCAGGGTGAAGATAAACAGCGTGCCGAACACCACCGGGTAGTCGCGGTTGATCGCCGCTTCAAAGCTCATCAGGCCCAGGCCGTCGAGGGAGAAGATCACTTCCACCAGCAACGAGCCGGTAAAGAAGATGCCGATAAAGGCCGATGGGAAACCGGCAATCACCAGCAGCATCGCGTTGCGAAACACATGGCCGTACAGCACGCGGTGGTTGGTCAGGCCCTTGGCCTTGGCGGTGACCACGTATTGTTTGTTGATCTCGTCGAGGAAGCTGTTTTTGGTGAGCAGGGTCATGGTCGCGAAGTTGCCGATCACCAATGCCGTCACCGGCAATGCCAGGTGCCAGAAGTAATCGAGGATCTTGCCGCTCCAGCTCAGCTCGTCAAAGTTGTTGGAGGTAAGCCCCCGTAGCGGAAACCAGTCCAGATAACTGCCGCCGGCAAACACCACGATCAACAGGATCGCAAACAGGAACGCCGGGATCGCGTAGCCGACGATGATTGCCGAGCTGGTCCACACGTCGAAGTGGCTGCCGTGGCGCGTGGCCTTGGCGATCCCCAACGGGATCGACACCAGGTACATGATCAGGGTGCTCCATAACCCGAGGGAGATGGACACCGGCATCTTTTCCTTGATCAGGTCGATGACCTTGGCGTCGCGGAAGAAGCTGTCGCCAAAATCCAGCCGGGCGTAGTTCTTGACCATGATCCACAAGCGTTCCGGCGCCGACTTGTCAAAGCCGTACATTTTCTCGATTTCCTTCACCAGCGCCGGGTCCAGGCCCTGGGCGCCGCGGTAGCTGGAGCCGGCCACCGAGACTTCGGCACCGCCGCCGGCGATCCGGCTGGTGGCGCCTTCAAAACCTTCCAGCTTGGCGATCATCTGCTCCACCGGGCCACCGGGGGCGGCCTGGATGATCACAAAGTTGATCAGCAAGATGCCGAACAGGGTCGGAATGATCAGCAGCAGTCGGCGAACAATATAGGCCAGCATCTCAGTCGCCCCCGCTCGCCGGATCGGCGCTCTGGTTGGTGTCCACGGTTATCGCCGGCTTGGCGTCGGGTTTGCTCCACCAGGTGGCGGTGCCCACGTCATACCGTGGCGAGACCTTCGGATGGCCGAGATGGTCCCAATACGCCACGCGGAAGGTCTTGATGTGCCAGTTGGGGATCACGTAGTAGCCGAACTGCAGCACGCGGTCCAGGGCCTTGGCGTGGGCCACCAGGCTCTTGCGCGAATCGGAGTCGATGAGTTCTTCCACCAGTTGGTCGATGGCCGGATCCTTCAGGCCGATGTAGTTGCGGCTGCCAGGCTTGTCGGCGCTGGATGACTTCCAGTACTCACGCTGCTCGTTACCCGGCGAGGAGGACTGCGGGAAGCTGCCCACCACCATGTCGAAATCCCGGGAGCGGATGCGGTTGATGTACTGCGAGATGTCGACCCGGCGAATCACCAGGTCGATCCCCAGGTCTGCCAGGTTGCGCTTGAACGGCAGCAGGATGCGTTCGAACTCGGTCTGGGCCAGCAGGAACTCGATGGTCACCGGCTTGCCGGTGGTGTCGACCATCTTGTCGTCGACAATCTTCCAGCCGGCCTCTTGCAGCAACTGATAAGCCTCGCGCTGCTGGGTGCGGATCATGCCGCTGGCGTCGGTCTTCGAGGGCTCGAAGGCTTCGGTAAAGACCTGGGGCGCGATCTTGTCTCGCAGTGGCTCAAGAATCGCCAGCTCGGCCGGGCCGGGCAGGCCGGTGGCGGCCATCTCGGAGTTCTCGAAATAGCTGCGGCTGCGGGTGTAGGCGCCGTTGAACAGTTGCTTGTTGCTCCATTCGAAGTCCAGCAGCAGGCTGATGGCCTTGCGCACCCGAACGTCCTGGAACATCGGTTTACGGATGTTGAACACGAAACCCTGCATGCCGGTAGGGTTGCCGTTGGGAATTTCTTCCTTGATCAGGCGGCCCTGGGCAACGGCGGGGGTGTTGTAGGCATTGGCCCAGTTCTTCGCGCTGATTTCCAGCCAGTAATCGAACTGCCCGGCCTTGAGCGCCTCCAGGGCCACGGTGTTGTCGCGGTAGTAATCGGTGACCCGGTAATCGAAGTTGTAGAAGCCCTTGTTGATCGGCAGGTCCTTGGCCCAGTAGTCCTTGACCCGCTCATAGCGGATCGAACGCCCGGCCTTGACCTCGGTCACCTTGTACGGGCCGCTGCCTAACGGGATTTCCAGGTTGCCCTTGGAAAAGTCGCGAGTCTCCCAGTAATGCTTGGGCAATACCGTCAGTTGCCCGAGGATCAGCGGCAGTTCGCGGTTGTTGGTGCGCTTGAACTTGAACAGCACCCGCAGCGGGTCTTCTGCGACCACTTCATCGACGTCGGCGTAGTAGGTTTTGTAGATCGGCGAGCCGTCCTTCATCAGCGTCTGGAAGCTGAACACCACGTCTTCGGCGCGGATCGGGTGGCCGTCGTGGAAGCGCGCTTCGGGGCGGATGTAGAAGCGCACCCAACTGTTGTCCGGGGCCTTTTCGATCTTGCCGGCCACCAGGCCGTATTCGGTGATGGGTTCGTCCAGGCTTTGCTGGGCGAGGGTGTCGTAGATCAGGCCGATATTGTCCGCCGGCACGCCCTTGCTGATAAACGGGTTGAGGCTGTCGAAGCCGCCCATGCTGGACTCGCGAAAGGTGCCGCCCTTGGGGGCGTCCGGGTTGACGTAGTCGACGTGCTTGAAATCGGCGGGGTACTTGGGCGGTTCGTTGTAGAGGGTCAGGGCATGTTGCGGGGCCGCATTGGCCGCAGCGCAAAACAGCAGGCTGCCAAGGATCGCAGTACGCAAAGGTATCATTGGGCTTTCTCCGAAGCTTTCAGCCACCATGCGCTCAGGCCCAGGCTGTAGGGCGGCGTGGTGACGAAGGCGAACCGGTTGCGGTACGCCAGGCGATGATAGTTGAGGTACCAGTTGGGAATACTGTAGTGCTGCCACAGCAGGACGCGGTCGAGCGCCCGGCCGGCGGCCAATTGTTGTTCACGGGTTTGCGCCGCCAATAGCTGGTCCAGCAGGTGGTCGACCACCGGGTTGGCGATGCCTGCGTAATTCTTGCTGCCCTTGATCCCCGCCTGGCTGGAGTGGAAGTACTGCCACTGCTCAAGGCCGGGGCTGAGGGTCTGGTTGAGGGTCATCAGAATCATGTCGAAGTCGAATTGATCGAGGCGTTGTTTGTACTGTGCGCGGTCTACCGTGCGCAAGCGGGCGTCGACGCCGATGCTTGTCAGATTCTCGACATAGGGTTGCAGGATGCGCTCCAGGTTCGGGTTCACCAGCAGGATTTCCAGCCTTAGTGGCTGCCCGTCACTGTTAAGCAAGCGCTGCCCGGACAGTTTCCAGCCGGCTTCGGCCAGCAGCGCGAGGGCGCGACGCATGGTGTCCCGGGGAATGCCCCTGCCGTCGGTCTGGGGCAGGCTGAACGGCTGGGTAAACAGGTTGGCCGGCAACTGGTCGCGATAGGGCGAGAGCATCAGCCACTCATGGCCGGTGGGCACGCCGGTGGCGGAGAATTCGCTGTTGGGGTAGTAGCTGAGGGTGCGTTTATAGGCACCGCTGAACAGGGTGCGGTTGGTCCACTCGAAATCGAACATCAACCCCAGGGCTTCGCGGACCTTGGCCTGGCTGAAGGCCGGGCGCCGGCTGTTCATGAACAGGCCCTGGCTTTGGGTCGGGATCTGGTGGGCGATCTGCGCCTTGATCACTTCGCCACGGTTGACCGCCGGGAAGTTGTAGCCATTGGCCCAGTTCTTCGCCTGGTGTTCGATATAGATATCGAACTCGCCGGCCTTGAATGCTTCGAAAGCCACGTCGCTGTCGCGGTAGAACTCCACCTCGACCTTGTCGTAGTTATAGAAACCACGGTTGACCGCCAGGTCCTTGCCCCAGTAATCCTTGACCCGTTCGAACACCAGCTGGCGTCCCGGCGAGACCTTTGTGATGCGGTAAGGCCCACTGCCCAGCGGCGGCTCGAAGGTGGTGGCCTTGAAATCACGGTTTTTCCAGTAGTGCTGGGGCAATACCGGCAGCTCGCCAAGGCGCAGGATCAGCAGCGGATTGCCGGCGCGCTTGAACACAAAACGAATGCGATGACGGTTAAGAATGTCGACCCGGGCCACTTCCTGCAGGTTGGTGCGGTACTGCGGGTGGCCTTCGGTGAGCAGCGTGCGATAGGAAAACGCCACGTCGTAGGCGGTAATCGGCTTGCCATCATGGAAGCGTGCTTCGGGGCGCAGGTTGAACACCACCCAGCTGCGGTCCTCGCTGTATTCCACCGATTGGGCAATCAGGCCGTAGCTGGACGTCGGTTCATCGCCGGAAGGGGCGTACTGGCCGGTGCCGACCATCAACGGCTCATTGAGCTCATTGACCCCGTATTGCAGGAAGTTGGCGGTGGAAACCGGGCTGGAACCCTTGAAGGTATAAGGGTTGAGGGTGTCGAACGTGCCAAATGCCATGACCCGCAGTGTGCCGCCTTTTGGCGCTGCGGGGTTTACCCAGTCGAAGTGGGTGAATTTGGCCGGATACTTGAGCAGGCCGAACTGCGCATAACCGTGGCTCTCGGTAATGGTCGCGTTCGCGGAAAAGCTCAAGGCCAGACTTATTAGTAGAAGGAGGGGACGCTTCAAGTCAGAGATCCGATCCAGGCGGCTTGGGCTTTATAAGCCGTACAGTAACAGCTTGTTCCGATTGGAAAAAGGCTGGCGCCGTGGGATGGGCTGAGGATCGATTAAACCTGTAGGAGCGAGCTTGCTCGCGAAGGACGCCAACGATAACGCTGGCATTCTGAATTAACGCGGTGCCCTTGCGTTTTTCGCGAGCAAGCTCGCTCCTACAGGGTTTGCGGTGTTATCTAGGCCCGGAAACCACCAGCATCTGCCCCGGCTTCAGCGCCTGGCCAGTGCGTGGGTTCCAGCGCTTGAGATGTTGCATCTCGACGTTGAAGCGCTTGGCGACGATGTACAGCGAATCGCCTTTCTTGACCTTGTATTGCACCGGCTTCTTGCTGTCAGCCTTGGCCACCAGCTTGCGGGTGTCCTGCATCACCAGGGTCTGGCCGACCTTGAGCGCCTGGCCATTGAGCTTGTTCCAGCGCTGCAAGTCATGCACCTCGACCTTGTTGGCCTTGGCGATGAGGGTCAGGTTGTCACCGCTGCGCACCTTGTAGTTGCGGGTGCGACCGGCAATGGCCTTGTGCTCAACATCGTCGAACACCGGCTTTTTCGGGCGCATGCTCAGCAATTCTTCCGGCTTCATCGCCGAAAGGCTACTGGCCAGCAACTGCGCCTTGGAGGTGGGCACCAGTAAATGCTGCGGGCCGTCCAGGGTGGTGCGCTGCTTCAAGGCCGGGTTGAGCTGGAACAGTTCGTCTTCGTCAATCTCGGCGAGCGCGGCGACCCGTGACAGGTCCATGCTCGTTTTGATTTCTACCACTTCAAAGTACGGCGTGTTGGCAATCGGGTTCAGGTTGACACCGTATGCCTCGGGGGCCAGCACCACCTGCGACAGCGCCAGGAACTTGGGCACGTAGTCCTTGGTTTCCTGGGGCAGTGGCAGGTTCCAGTAGTCCGTCGGCAAGCCGAGCTTTTCGTTACGCTCAATGGCCCGGCTGACCGTGCCTTCACCGGCGTTGTAAGCCGCCAGTGCCAGCAACCAGTCGCCGTTGAACATGTCATGCAGGCGTGTCAGATAGTCCAGGGCCGCGGTGGTGGAGGCGGTGATGTCACGGCGGCCGTCGTAGGCGCGGGTCTGGCGCAGATTGAAGTAGCGCCCGGTGGCGGGAACAAACTGCCACAGGCCGACCGCATCGCTGCGGGAATAGGCCATTGGGTTGTAGGCGCTTTCAATCACTGGCAGCAGCGCCAGCTCCAGAGGCATGTTGCGTTCTTCAAGGCGTTCGACGATGTAATGAATGTAGAGGCTGCCGCGTTCGCCGGCGTTCTCAAGAAAGGAAGGGTTACTGGCAAACCACAATCGTTGCTGTTCAATGCGCGGGTTGACGCCTAACCCGTCCTGCAATTGAAAGCCCCGGCGCATGCGTTCCCAGACATCCTGGGGCACTTCCGGGCTTGGCTTCTCTGATAGCCAAAGGGGTTTTTGCTTGATCTTGGCGGTAAGGTTTGGCTTGGGTTGCACGGTGGATTGTGCGGCAAAATTGGTCGATTGGCAGCCCGCCAGAGTAGCGGACACAGCCACCGCCACGGCTTGAGCCAGGCGGGTCAATGCGTCTGAATGGTTGGTTTTACGAATAGATGACGACATTGGCTGGAAGTAAGTTCCGGGCAAAAATGTCGGGCGATTCTAGAAAGCGCTTGGGTTGCGGTCAACCATTCAGAAATTACGTACTAAATTTCGCGCCCTTAGAACGTATCTTTCCAAGACCTCAAGCTAGCAAACACCTCGCTCCCGGCCCGGTTATCCCGCCCATTCCGTTCGTCCGCTTTTTCTTTAACGGATGTTTCAGAGGTCCGTAAAAAAGGGTTAGTGAGTTTTTCCAGCGCCAGGGTCGAAGGCAGCGTGATCTCGCCGTTGGCCCGCAGTTGCCGCACGTTCTCCACTCGTTCGGCGATATCCGCGTTATGCGGTTCCACGGCCTGGGCGAATTTCAGGTTGCTTTGTGTGTATTCGTGGGTGCAGTACACCAGCGTGTTCGCCGGCAATGCTGCCAGGCGTTCCAGGGAGGTGTGCATTTGTTGTGGAGTGCCTTCGAACAGGCGACCACAACCGGCGGCGAACAGGGTGTCGCCACAGAACAGCACGCCCTGGTGATAAAAAGCGATATGGCCGAGGGTATGACCGGGGACGGCAAACACCTCGAAGTCCCAGCCCAGCACGGTGATGCGGTCGTTATCCTGGAGCGCGACATCCCGCGCCGGGATCTTTTCATTCGCCGGGCCGTAGACCGTGGCGCCGGAAACACTTTTAAGTTGCTCGACGCCGCCGACATGATCATGGTGATGGTGAGTCACCAGGATGTCGCTGAGGGTCCAGTCGGGGTGCTGCTGGAGCCAGGCCAGCACGGGCGCGGCGTCACCGGGGTCGACCACGGCACAGCGCTTGTTCGGCTGATCCTGTAACAACCAGATGTAGTTATCGGTGAAGGCGGGCAGGGCACTGATCTGTATCATTCTTTGATTCGCCAAGCTGAACACATTGGTGCATCTTAGAACTTCTTGGCGAGTTGGAGAATGCAATGACTGATAAAGCGTTCGCCCAGGCCGATCCCGAGTGGCTGGCACTGATCGGTGCCGCCCGTGAATGGCTGTCCGGGCCTATCGGGCAATTTTTGCTGGATGAAGAGCGGCGCATGCTCGAAGACGAGCTGGGTCGGTTCTTTGGTGGTTACCTGGTGCATTACGGCCCGTCGGCGCAAACCCCGCCGTCGGCGCCCCAGGTGCAACGCAATGTGCGCCTGGGGGCGCCGTTGCCGGGGGTTGAAATCGTCTGCGAGGAACAGGCCTGGCCGTTGAGCGAGCATGCCGCCGACGTGGTGGTGTTGCAGCATGGCCTGGATTTCTGCCTGTCGCCCCATGGTTTGCTGCGTGAAGCGGCCAGCAGCGTGCGCCCTGGTGGCCATTTGCTGATCATCGGCATCAACCCCTGGAGCAGTTGGGGCTTGCGCCATGTGTTCGCCCATGACGGGTTGCGCCAGGCGCGCTGCATCTCGCCGTCGCGGGTGGGCGACTGGTTGAACCTGCTGGGCTTTGCGCTGGAGAAACGCCGCTTCGGGTGCTATCGTCCGCCGCTTGCGTCTGCCAAGTGGCAGGGGCGATTGGCCGGTTGGGAGCGCAGGGCTGGTGCCTGGCAATTGTCCGGCGGTGGCTTCTACCTGTTGGTGGCGCGCAAGATCGTCGTTGGCCTGCGCCCGGTGCGCCAGGTACGCCGCGAACCGATGGGCAAGCTGGTGCCGATGCCGATGGCCAAGGTCAATCGCAAGCAGAGCGAGCAGTAAACAACCCTTTTTTGATTTCAGGTCGAGCTTCTCGACCTCGGGCCTTTGTCGGTCGATTATCGGCAACCCGCTTTGATGGATCCCGCTTTAATGGACAGTGAAATGACCGATACCGTAGAACTCTTCACCGATGGCGCCTGCAAGGGCAACCCCGGTCCCGGCGGATGGGGCGCATTGCTGGTATGCAAGGGTGTGGAGAAGGAGCTGTGGGGCGGCGAAGCCAATACCACCAACAACCGTATGGAACTGATGGGCGCGATCCGCGGCCTTGAAGAGCTCAAGCGCCGTTGCGATGTGTTGCTGGTGACCGACTCCCAGTATGTGATGAAGGGCATCAACGAGTGGATGGTCAACTGGAAGAAGCGTGGCTGGAAGACCGCCGCCAAGGAACCGGTAAAAAACGCCGACCTGTGGCAATTGCTCGATGAACAATGCAACCGCCACAACATCACCTGGAAATGGGTGCGCGGCCACATCGGCCATCCCGGCAACGAGCGGGCCGATCAGTTGGCCAACCGTGGCGTGGATGACGTGCGCGGCTACAAGCAGAGCTGATGCCGGTTGACGTGTTAAGATCCCGCCCCTTGAAATGTCCCAAACCGTTGAGAGCTGAACCCTGATGGCCATCCGATCTGTTGTACTCGATACCGAAACCACCGGCATGCCGGTGACCGATGGCCACCGGATCATTGAAATCGGCTGTGTCGAGCTGATGGGCCGTCGCCTCACCGGCCGGCACTTCCACGTCTACCTGCAACCGGATCGGGAAAGTGACGAAGGCGCCATCGGCGTCCACGGCATCACCAACGAATTCCTGGTGGGCAAGCCGCGGTTCGCCGAAGTGGCCGATGAGTTCTTCGAGTTCATCAACGGCGCACAGCTGATCATCCATAACGCGGCGTTCGACGTTGGCTTCATCAACAACGAATTCGCGCTGATGGGTCAGACCGACCGGGCTGACATTACCCAGCACTGCTCGATCCTCGACACCCTGATGATGGCCCGTGAGCGTCACCCGGGCCAGCGCAACAGCCTCGATGCCTTGTGCAAACGCTATGGCGTCGACAACTCCGGCCGTGAACTCCACGGCGCCTTGCTCGACTCCGAGATTCTCGCCGACGTCTACCTGACCATGACCGGCGGCCAGACCAGCCTGTCCCTGGCCGGCAACGCTTCGGATGGCAACGGTTCGGCAGAAGGCTCGGGCAATCGCCCTTCGGAAATCCGCCGCTTGCCAGCGGATCGCCAGCCCACCACGATCATTCGCGCCAGCGAACAGGACATGGCCGAGCACGCGGCGCGCCTGGAGGCGATCGCCAAATCCGCCGGCGCACCGGCGTTGTGGACCCAATTGACCCAGCAATAATCGTCACCCCAGCGCCAGCCCCTGGCTGGCCCTGATCAAGTCATAGGCCTTGCGCGCAATCGGGTTCGCCGTGTTCGGGCGGATCCACAGGTAGTACGTCACCTCCGGCATCCTCGGCAGCCCATCGTTCTCCCCCAATACCCGCATGTCCGGCCCGAGCATTTCCATGCTACGCGGGGTCACGCCCAACCCTGCGCGCGTCGCCGCCTTGATCCCGATCAGGTTCGACGCCAGGTACGCCTGGCGCCACGGGATGTTCGCGCGTTCCAGTGCCTCAAGGGCATAGCGCCGATAGATGCTCGGCTCATCCACCAGAATCAACGGCAACGGCTCGCTCGGCGAATGAATGTACTGCGCCGAACAGATCCACCACACCGGCGAAGTGCGCAACGCAAAGCCTTCCAGGTTGGCATCGGCGCGGGTGGAAATCACCATGTCGACCTTGCCGCGGTGCAAGTCATCCATCAGGAACGGGCTGCGGCCCACGTCGATTTCCAGGCGCAGGCGCGGCGCCGAGCGGGCGATATGGCTGAGGATCGGCGGCAGGATGGTGTCGGCGATGTCGTGGGGCGAGCCGATGCGCAGCACGCCGCTGAGACTGCTTTCCCGCAGGGAATTAAGCGCATCGTCATTCAGCGACAGCATCTGCCGCGCATGCCGTAACAACTGCAAGCCGGGTTCCGTCAGCTGTTTTTGCCGGCCGCGTTTCTCAAACAGGCTGACCCCCACTTGCTGTTCCAGGCGCTGCATATGCTGGGTGACGGAGGATTGGGTGCGGGCCAGGTGGGTGCCGGCTTCGGCAAAGCTGTGGTGGTCGACCACGGCGATAAAGGTGCGGAGCAGTTCAAGATCGAGGGTCGACATGGCCATTCCAGGGCGTTTTTTATATCAAGGGTGCGAAGATAAACATTACAGATGTTTATGTTTTGTCGCGTCGAGTTTTTACGATGGCTAATGATTTCGAGTATATGGCCAAAAAACAGCGCGTCCATATACGGGAAGTTATAACGATATTAGATATTTGAATTTCCGTTACCCCGGCACTCTCCCTAGCATGCCCCCACATCAGGTCGGGGTACGCCGATCGCTAATGAGGGGAGTTCCATGGGTTTTGTGCGCGCGGCGGTAAAACGAAGGTTGCCTGTGGTCCTGGGCGCATTGATTGCCCTGGGCGGCAGCGCGGTGGCTCAGGCCGATGCGACCCTGGACAAGATCCAGCAGCGCCATGTGCTGGTGGTCGGCGTGCTGTTGTCCGGCGGGCCGTTTGGCGGCATCGACCCCACCACCCAGAAGCCCAAGGGCTTGAACGTCGACCTGGCCAACGAACTGGGCCGCCAGTTGGGCGCCGAAGTGCAACTGGTGCCGGTATTGCCAGCCAACCGCGTGCAGTTCCTGCAACAGGGCAAGGTCGACCTGCTGATCGCCAACATGGAATGGACCGCCGAGCGCGGCGAGATCCTTGGCTTCGTACCGACGCCGTTCTACAAGATCGGCGGCACCGCTGCGGTGCTCAAGGACAGCAAGATCACCCGCTGGGCAGACCTCAAGGACCAGCCGGTATGCACCTCCCAAGGCAGCAGCTACGTCAAGCCGCTGACCGAACTCGGCGCACAGATCAAAGCCTTCAAAAGCTCCTCCGAATCCCTGCTGGCCCTGCGCGGCAACAACTGCGTCGCGGCGGTGCATGACTCGACGCTGGTCAACCCGCTGATCAACGACAGCGCCGAATGGAAGGATTACCGCGCCCTCAGCCCCGAGCTGAATCCGGCGCCGTCGGTGATCTGGACCCGCCGTGGCGAGAGCGACACCCAGGCCAGACTCGACCCGATCATCAAGGAACTGCACCGCAGCGGCTGGCTGATCGATGCCCAGACCCGCAATCACATCACCCCGGCATCCCCGGCCTTGGTGGAATTGCAGAAACAGTTCAAGGGCGCCTGAGCATGAATTTCAAATCCCTGACCGCCCTCGGCCTGGTTTTGTGTGCCGGCCTGGCCCACGCCGACGCCACCCTCGACAAAATCCAGCAACGCCACGCCATCAGCGTCGGCGTGATTCTCAGCGGCCCGCCGTTTGGCACCATCGACCCCAAGACCGGCGAACACCTGGGCTACAACGTCGAATTGGCCAAGGGCCTCGGCCAGGCGCTGGGCGTGGAGACCAAGACCGTCTCGGTACTGGCCCCCAACCGCGTGCAGTTCCTGCAGCAAGGCAAGGTCGATGTGCTGATTGCCAACATGCAGTACACCGACGAGCGCGCCGAGATTCTCGACTACGTGCCCACGCCTTATGAAGAAGTCGGCGGCGCGGCGTTGATCCGCAAAGGCGCCGGCGTCACCCAGTGGGCCGACCTCAAAGACAAGCCGGTGTGCGTGTCCCAGGGCAGCAACTTCATCAAGCCATTGCAGGAAACCTACGGCGCGCAGATCAAGGCGTTCCGCAGCCAGTCCGAATCCCTGCTGTCGTTGCGTGGCAATGGCTGTGTGGCGGCGGTGCACGTCAGCCCGACCATGCACGCACTGCTGGGCGATGCCGAATGGTCCGGCTACGAGATCCCGTTGCCGGGGGATTTGATCCCGTCCAAATCGGTGATCTGGATTCGCAAGGGCGAGCACGACACCCAGGCCAGGCTCGACGCCATCGTGCGTGACTGGCATCGCAGCGGCTGGCTGATCGCCCTCGGCGAGCGCACCGGCATGCCACCGTCCCAGGCCCTGCGGGATTTGCATGAGCAGTACAGCCATGAGTGAACCGCTATTCGCCACCCTGCAACAGTTGCTCGGCGCCGCCCATGTGCAGCGCAGTGAAGACGCTGCCCAGTACCTCACCGACAAACAAGGCCGCTACACCGGCCAGGTGATCGCCGTGGTACACCCGGCCAACACCGAAGAAGTCGCCGCCGTGGTGCGTGCGTGTGTGGCCCTGGAGGCGCCCATTGTCGTCCAGGGCGGCAACACCGGCCTGATGGCAGGCGCCACACCGGACGCCAGCGGCCGCGCGGTATTGCTGTTGCTCGACCGCATGAACCGGGTGCGCGTGATCGACACCGACAACGACACCCTGACCGTCGAAGCCGGCTGCATCCTGCAAAACATCCAGGACGTGGCCCGTGAAGCCGGTCGCCTGTTTCCGCTGAGCCTGGGCGCCGAAGGCAGTTGCACCATTGGCGGCAACCTCGGCACCAATGCCGGCGGCACCGCCGTGCTGCGTTATGGCAACACCCGCGAGTTGACCCTGGGGCTGGAAGTGGTGACCGCAGAGGGCGAAATCTGGAATGGCCTGCGGGGTTTGCGCAAGGACAACACCGGCTACGACCTGCGGGATTTGTACGTCGGCAGCGAAGGCACCCTCGGCATTATCACCGCCGCCACCCTGAAGTTGTTCCCGCTGCCCAAGGCCCAGGCCACCGCGCTGCTGGCCTTTGATGAGTTGGCCCAGGCGGTGGCGTTCCTGTCCCACGCCCGCGCTGGTTTTGGCGCCAATCTCACCGCATTCGAACTGCTCAGCGCCGATTGCCTGGCGTTGTTGCGCGAGCAGTTTCCCGAAGGCCCGCAACCATTCCTGAAAGCCAGTCAGCCATGGTTCGCCTTGCTGGAACTGTCGGATAACCACGGCGAAACCCACGCCCGCGAAGCCTTCGAAACGGTCCTGGGTGAAGCCTTCGAGCAGTCACTGCTGGCTGACGCCCTGATCGCCGAAAGCCTGGCGCAGAGCGAAGCGCTGTGGCTGCTGCGCGAAAACATGAGCGAGGCGCAGAAGCGTGCCGGGCGCAACATGAAGCACGACATCTCGGTGCCCATCTCGCAAATCGTCGCCTTCGTGGCCCATACCGATGCGCTGTTGCAGGTGCATTTTCCCGGCGTGCGCAACTTCACGTTCGGGCACCTGGGGGACGGCAACCTGCATTACAACGTGGCCCATCCGCTGGGTTCAACGGTGGATGAACACATGGCCAACTACGCCGACCTGAGCCTGCTGGTGCACGACAGCGCCCATGCCCACGGCGGCTCGATCAGCGCCGAGCACGGGATTGGCCAGCGCAAGGTCGGCATGCTTAGCCGCTACAAAAGCCCGGTGGAGCTGGACCTGATGCGCCGCATCAAACGCGCCCTCGACCCGAAAAACCTGCTCAACCCCGGCAAAGTCCTGGAGGTGCAGCCATGACCGTTCGCTTGTCCAAGCGCGTGCAGCGCGTGTCGCTGTCGGCCAATGCAGCGGCCAAATCCCGCGCCACGGAACTGCGTGACGCCGGCCGCGACATTCTGGACCTGACCACCGGCGAGCCGGATTTCGACACCCCGGAGCACATCAAGCAAGCGGCCTATGCCGCCATTGCAGCAGGCGCCACCAAGTACACGCCGACACCTGGCGTAAAGGCTCTGCGGATTGCCGTGCAGCGAAAACTGGCCGAAGAAAACCACCTGGACTATGCGCTGCCGAACATCGTGATTGCCAACGGCGCGAAACAGATCATCTTCAACGCTTTTGCCGCCACCCTCGACGACGGTGATCAAGTACTGGTGCCGACGCCGTATTGGCCGTCATTCCCCGACAGCGTGCGCTTCAACGGTGGCGAGCCGGTATTTATCGAGTGCGGGCTGGAGCAGGGTTGCAAGCTGCTGCCGGCGCAACTGGCGCAGCACATCAACGAGCGCACCCGCTGGCTGATCCTCAACGGCCCGGGCAACCCGAGCGGCGCGGTGTATAGCGAGGCTGAACTGCACGCGCTGGCCGAGGTGTTGCGCCTTCATCCCCAGGTGCTGGTGCTGCTGGATGAACTCTACGAGCACATCCGCTTCGACGGTCGCCCGGCCCAGAGCCTGCTGAACGTCGCGCCGGATTTGCAGGACCGTTGCCTGTTGGTGGGCGGCGTGTCCAAGACCTATGCCATGACAGGCTGGCGCATCGGTTTCGGCGCCGGGCCGCAGACCCTGACCAACGCGATGGCGGTGGTGCAATCCCAATCCACCTCCGGTGCGTCTTCCGTCGGGCAGGCCGCCGCGTTGGCCGCCTTCACCGGCGGGCTTGGCTTTCTGGCCGAGCAGGTAGCGGCCTATCAACTGCGCCGCGACTTGCTGATGATGGCCCTCGGCACCGTCGACGGCCTGGAAGTGCTTGAGCCTCAAGGCGGGTTCTTTGTGTTTGTGCGCTGCGCCGGTTTGCTCGGCCGCTATCGCCCGGACGGTCAGCAGTTGAAGGATGACGGCGATGTCGTCGCTTACCTGTTGGAGGAGGGCGTGGCCGGTGTGGCGGGCAGCGCTTACGGCCTGTCGCCGTGGTTTCGCCTGTCCATCGCCACGGCGACCGACAGCGTGGCCGAGGCGGGGCGCCGTATTGCTGCTGCCTGCGGCAAGTTGCGGGGCGACGAATGAGTCATTGGCTGGAGATTTTTGTGCACTGGGCGGCCGGTATCGGCCTCAACTACAACTTCCTGCTGGATGCCTATCAACGCGGCACCCTGGAGCAGGGCGCGCTGACCACCGTGCTGTTGTGCCTGTTCACCATCGTCGGCAGCCTGCTGGCCGGGATCAGCCTGGCGGCGTTGCTGACTTCGGGCAACCCGTGGCTGGCCCGGCCTGCGCGGGTATTTATCGAAGTCACCCGCAACACCCCGACCCTGGTGCAGTTGTACTGCGCATTCCTGGTATTGAACATGCTGCTGACCCAGGCCGTCGGCGCAGCCAACCCGCTGACGCCGTTTGCCTGGGTGGTGATCGTGATCTCGCTGCACAAGGGCGCGTTCCACGCCGAAGCCCTGCGCGCCGGCATCGAGGCAGTGCCGGCCGTGACCCTGGAAGCCGCCAGTTCCCTGGCCTTCAGCAGCCGGCAATTGCTGTGGAATGTGCAGTTGCCACTGGCCCTGCGTTTCGCACTGCCGTCGCTGATCAACAACCTGATCGACCTGGTGAAAATGACTGCCGTGGCCTCGGCCATTGCCGTGGGCGATATCACCTACGCGTCGATCATGATCTGGACCCAGAGCGACAACGTGCTGGAACTGATGATTTTGATCCTGAGCTTTTTTGGCTTGCTGAGTTTTACCGTCAATTGTGTGGGGCGCTGGCTGGAAGCGCGCCTGAGGATGCCCGGCTATGGCCATTGATTCATTCCCGGTGCTGTCGGCGTTGCTGCAATGGTCGCCGGCGCTGGTCAGCGGTTTTGGCCAGAACATCCTGATCAGCGTGGTGGCGATTGCCATTGGTTCGGTGCTCGGCCTGTTGATCGGAGCGTTGGCCCTGTCACCCGCAGGCATTGTCGCGCGAGTGTGGGTGCAGGTATTTCGCAACGCGCCGTGGCTGGTGCTGATCTATTTCACCACCTACGTGTTCCCGTTCGAGATCCACATCGGCAGCAGCTACGTGTCGTTCCCGGACTGGGTCAAGGTGACCATCGGCCTGGCGTTGCCCGCCAGTGCCAACGTGGCGGAGATCTTTCGCGGCGCCATCGGCTCAATCCCCAGTACCCAGTGGGAAGCCGCGCGTTCACTGGCGTTCACCCGTGGCCAGATCTTCCGTTCGATCATCCTGCCCCAGTGCTTCAAGCGCATGTTGCCGCCATGGATGAACCTTTACGCGGTGGTCACCATGGGCACCGCCCTGGCGTCGCTGGTGGGCGTGCATGACGTGATCGACACCGCACAGATCGCCAGCAACACCGTGAACATGACCGGCTTCACCGTGGTGATCTACCTGAGCCTGCTGGTGCTGTTCTTCGCCTATTGCTACCCGATTTCCCGTTTGACCCAACGCCTGGAGCGCCGTTATGCCTTCTATTGAACCCCTGGTCAGCCTGCGGGACTTGCAGCTGTCGTTCGGTGACAACCGGGTGCTCAAGGGCATCGACCTCGACGTGCACCGCGGCCAGGCGGTGTCGATCATCGGCCCGTCGGGCTCGGGCAAGTCGACCATCCTGCGCTGCATCACCGGCCTGTTGCAGCCCCAGCGCGGCACCATTCGCGTGGGTGAAACCCGGGTCGATACCCTGACCCAGGAAGCCCAGCGCATCGAGCTGCGCAAGCGCGTCGGGTTTGTGTTCCAGCAATACAACCTGTTCCCGCATTTGTCGGTGCTGGAAAACCTGGTGATCGCCCCGCGCAAGGTGCTCGGCCGCAACCGCAGTGATGCCGAGAAAGATGCGCGGGCGCTGCTGGCCAAGGTGCGCATGGAGCACAAGGCCGATGCCTATCCCGGCCAACTCTCCGGCGGGCAGCAGCAGCGGGTGGCGATTGCCCGCGCGTTGGCCATGCGCCCGGAACTGATCCTGTTCGATGAAGTGACCTCGGCCCTGGACCCGGAAACCGTCGGTGAAGTGCTGACGGTGATCCGCGAGCTGACCGAAGAGGGCATGACCTGCGTGCTGGTGACCCACGAAATGCGCTTCGCCGAAGAGATCAGCGACATCGTCTACTTCACTGAAAACGGCGTGATCGTCGAACACGGCAGCGCCGAGCAGATCTTCCAGCGCCCCACCAGTGAACGCACCCAGGAGTTCCTGCGCCATGCCTTGGGCGATCCGGGCCGCCGTCCGCCGATCGCCAATGATCCGTACCTGTTGACCAACCTGAGCCGCTACACCCTGTCTGTCTAACAAGAGGAACCTCGTCATGAGTACCGCAAACCGTGCCGCCGTTATCGAAGACTTCCTGCAGCAGATCCGCGTGATCAACCAGCGTGGCGTAGACCGCGCGGCCCTGGTGGAAATCGTCGGCCTGCTGGAAACCCTGGCCGAGCGCCGGGACCTGTTCAACTTCAGCGAATTCCCCGCGCCAGTACCGGGGCAGGGCAGCACCGCGTTCCGTTATCGCCTGAACGACGATGGCGACACGCCGACCCTGTACCTGAACTCGCTGCTGCCGGGCAAAAGCACCATCCCCCACAACCATGAAACCTGGGCGATCATCAGCGCCGTTGAAGGCCAGGAGATCAACTACGTGTATGGCCGCAACGATGAAGGGCGTGACGCTGGCTTCACCACCTTGACCCTCGAGAAAGAAGTCATCGTGCAGCCGGGTACTTCCATCTCGTTCCTTGGTGAAGACCTGCACGGGATTCGCGTCGAGGGTGAGCAGGCGACCTTGCACTTCCACCTGTACGGCTTGCCGCTGGAATCCCTGAATGGCCGTTATGGCGTTGAAGCAGACGGGCGGATTCTCAACTACAACGCCTCTCAGATGGCGCCTTCAATCCGGGCCTATGCCTGAAAACGCTGCTCATGTGCGGCGAAAGTCGCTTTATGTGGGAGCTGGCTTGCCTGCGATTGCATCGACGCGGGTTACCTGATTCACCGCATCGCCTGCATCGCAGGCAAGCCAGCTCCCACACCAGGGGTTTTTATGATTGATCTGTATTACTGGCCTACGGGCAACGGCCTGAAAGTCGGCATCCTGCTTGAAGAACTGGAGGCGGAGTACCGCCTGATTCCGGTGAACATCCGCGAAGGCGCGCAGAAGCAGGAAAGCTTCCAGCGCATCAGCGCGAATGGGCGGATTCCGGCGATTGTCGACCACAGCCTTGAAGCACCACTGAGCCTGTTCGAATCCGGGGCGATCCTGAATTACCTGGCCGACCAGGCCGGGCGTTTCCTGCCGCCCGCCGGCACCGCCGAGCGTCAGAAAGTCCAGGAATGGCTGTTCTGGCAGGTGGGGCATATCACTCCGTATCTGAGCCAGTTGCAGCTGTTCAAGGAGAAGGCCCCGGAACCGATTCCCTTCGCCCTGGACCTGCTGAACGCCGAAGCCACGCGCCTGTATCGGGTGCTGGAGCAGCGCTTGGCCGAGGTGCCGTACGTGGCGGGCGAGTACTCGGTGGCCGACATGGCGATCTTCCCGTGGATCCAGCCCCTGCGCCAGGGCCAGGACCTGGCGGACTACCCGAACATCCAGGCCTGGCGCCTGCGGATCAAGGCGCGCCCGGCGGTCCAGCGGGCGTATGCCAAGGGGCGTGAAGTCGCCGCCGGCGAGCGCTCGTTGGCCTTGCAGTAATTCATCTCTTTTTTGCGGGATTTTCATGAGCCAGACCATCACACCCGGGCAATTGCAACAATGGCTGTTCGACGGCCAGGAAATCGCCCTGTTCGACGTACGCGAGCACGGCCAATACGGCGAGGCCCATCTGTTCCACGGGGTGAACCTGCCCTATAGCCGCCTGGAGCTGGAAGTGCAGCGTCTGGCGCCGAATCCTCAGGTGCGCCTGGTGATCTACGACCAGGATGGCGGCGCTGTGGCTGCGCGCACGGCGTTGCGCTTGCAGGCGTTGGGCTACAGCCATGTGCATGTGCTGCAAGGCGGCGCGGACGGTTGGCAGGCAGCGGGCTTGCAACTGTTTGCCGGGGTGCATGTGCCGTCAAAAGCCTTTGGCGAGTTGGTGGAAGAGGCCAGCCATACGCCTCATGTCACTGCGCAGCAGCTGGCGGACTGGCAGGCCACGGGCGAGCCGCTGGTGGTCCTGGACGGCAGGCCGTTCGATGAATACCGCAAGATGACCATCCCGGGTTCCATCTGCTGCCCCAACGGTGAGCTGGGCTACCGCGTGCACGACCTGGTGCCGGATGAAACCACGCCGATCGTGGTCAACTGCGCCGGTCGTACCCGCAGCATTATCGGCGCCCAGACGTTGATCAACCTGGGCGTGAAGAACCCGGTGTATGCGTTGGAAAACGGTACCCAGGGTTGGTACCTGGCGGACTTCAAGCTGGAACATGGCAGCACCCGGCGTTATGCCGATCAGGTCTCCACTGATCTGGCGCAGCAGCGCGAGGCCGCCCGGCAATTGGCGGAGCGCGCCGGGGTGGTCAGCGTTGCGGCGGAGCAGGTTCGCCAATGGGTGGCAGATTCGGCCCGTAGCCTGTTCCTGTGCGATGTGCGCACCGCCGAAGAGTTTGCCGCCGGTAGTCTGCCGGGGGCGCAACATACCCCGGGCGGGCAGTTGATTCAGTCCACCGACCTGTACATCGGCGTGCGTCAGGCGCGGGTGGTACTGGTGGACAGCGACGGCGTGCGTGCGCCGATTGTCGCCAGTTGGCTGCGGCAGTTGGGGCATGAGGCGTATGTGCTGGAAGAGGGGGTCCAGAGTGGGCTGGCGCTGCCGGTCACGCAGGCGGTGCCGTTCAAGGCATTGCCATTGATCTCGGCACAGGCGCTGGCGGATGCCTTGAACGATAACGCGGTAGACCTGGTGGACCTGCGCCCGAGCATGACCCATCGCAAGGGCCGGATTGCCGGTTCGCGCTGGTCGATTCGTTCGCTGTTGGCCGCCGGTGTGCGCCCGTTGGTGCTGCTGGCTGATGACCCGGCACTGGCGGCTTTTGCCGTGCTGGAGTTGGGCGAGGACGTGCGTTTGCTCGACGGCGGCTATGCCGCGTGGGTCGCTGCCGGGTTGCCGGTGATTGAGGACGCACAAACCCCACCGGATCATCAGTGCATCGACTTCCTGTTCTTCACCCACGACCGCCACAGTGGCAACAAGGACGCTGCCCGCCAATACCTGGCCTGGGAAATCGGCCTGCTGGCGCAGATGAGCGAGGCGGAAATCGCCAGTCTCAAACCATTGGCCCCGGCGTCGCGGGTGCGGACCCGGCTGATTCATGCGGCGCGTACCGAAGGCGGCAATGGCGGTCGGGCGGTGAACGTCCCCATCACCCGACTGAGCACCGTGCTGTTCGACAACCTGGCCCAGATGCGCGATGCGCGTTCCCGACGTGACAGCGAGCGTGTCCTGAGCTACGGCGCGCGTGGCAATCCCACCGCGTTTGCCCTGGAAGACCTGGTCACCGAGCTCGAGGGCGGCTACCGCACACGGTTGTATGGCTCCGGCCTCGCTGCAGCGGCGCAGACGTTCCTGGCCTACTTGCGGCCCGGCGATCACGTGCTGATCACCGACGCGGTGTATTCGCCGGTGCGCAAGCTGGCTCGCGAGTTCCTCCGGCCGTTCGGTATCGAAGTCAGCTATTTCACCCCGGACGGCAGCGGCCTGGAAGCGCAGCTTCAGGCCAACACCAAAATGGTCTACGCCGAAACGCCCGGTTCACTGCTGTATGAACTGTGTGACCTGCCCGCGATTGCCGCCCTGTGCAAGCCGCGTGGGATTCTGCTGGCGGTGGACAACACCTGGGGCTCGGCCTATCTGTACCGCCCGCTGGCGTTGGGCGCCGACATCTCGATCATGGCCCTGACCAAATACCTCGGCGGCCACAGCGACGTGATGATGGGCAGCGTCTGCACCACGCAAGCGGCATGGCCGGCCCTGGCAAAAATGAGCGACACCTTTGGCAATGCGGTCAGCGCCGACGATGCTTACCTGATCCTGCGTGGCGCGCGCACCCTGGCTTCCCGGCTGGATGTGCACGAGCGTCAGGCGCTGGCGATTGCGCAATGGTTGCAGGTGCAGCCGCAGGTCAAGCGGGTGTTTCATCCGGCCTTGCCCGAGCACCCAGGGCATGCGCTGTGGAAGCGTGATTTCAGCGGCAGTAATGGTTTGCTGTCGTTTGAACTCAACAGCGCGGACGGCGGTTATGTCGAACGGTTTATCGACGGCTTGCGGCTGTTTGGCCTGGGTGCGTCCTGGGGCGGCTTTGAGAGCCTGGTGACCCTGGCCGACACCCAGGATCGCCAGAGCGCCGCCGACCGTGGACTGAACCCGGTGGTGCGTCTGCATGTGGGGCTGGAGGATGTGGAAGCGTTGATCGAGGATTTGCAGCGGGGGTTCGTGGTGGCGGGGCGTTGAGCTGCGCTCCATGACAATTTGCGTCCGACCATAGGTGCCCATCGAACTTTGTGTTTAACTTCGGCACCTGAAATTCGTTTCACTACCACCACTAGAAGGATTCCGTTCATGGCTCAAGTTACCCTCCGAGGCAACCCTGTCCAGGTCGAAGGCGATTTGCCGAAAGTCGGCGCCAAGGCGCCAGACTTCACCCTGACTGCTGGCGATCTGTCTGACGCAACCCTGGCAACCTTTGCCGGCAAGCGCAAAGTGCTGAACATCTTCCCAAGCGTTGATACCCCGACCTGCGCCACTTCGGTTCGCAAGTTCAACGCTCAGGTCAACGACGTGAGCAACACCGTGGTGCTGTGCATCTCCACTGACCTGCCATTCGCCCAGGCGCGTTTCTGCGGTGCCGAAGGCCTGGAAAACGTGAAGAACCTGTCGGACTTCCGTGAGGCGGCATTTGCTGTCGACTACGGTGTTGCGATTGCTGATGGCCCGCTGCGCGGCCTGACCGCCCGCGCCGTCGTGGTGTTGGACGAAAATGACAACGTACTGCACAGCGAACTGGTCAGCGAAATCGGCCAAGAGCCGAACTACGAAGCAGCCCTGGCTGTTTTGAAGTAACTGTTGCTACGCATTACTGTCGTTTTGCAGTAACACGCGTGATGCAGTATTACGGCCTGGCCTAGTCCAGGCCGTTTTTATTTGTGCTTCAGACGCTTAGCCGGATAGCGAATGGACTAAGCAAAGAAGTTAAAAGTTGTAATCCAAGGTAAATAGCCGGTAAAGGCGCTTTTCTTAACGCGCCCCAGTGCTTATCTTTCAGCCTCCCAAAGAAGAAGCTCTCGCGCCCAATGGTTGATCACTCCATGCAATCCACCCCTCGTCACTCCCGTCGCTGGCTGTTCGGCCTGCTCGTGCTGCTGGTTATTGCCGGCCTGTGCTGGAAATTCTGGCCCGGCAGCCATAAAGACAGCGCCGAGAAGAAGCCCGCCGGGCATGCCGGCAAGTCGGGCATGATGCGCCCGGGCTTTGGTGGTGCTACCGGCCCGGTGCCGGTACGTGTGGCGCCTGCGGTGCTGGGTGAATTCCCGGTTTACTACAAGGCGTTGGGCACGGTCACCGCATTGAACACCATCAATGTGCGCAGCCGGGTAGGGGGAGAGCTGGTCAAGATCGCCTTTGAAGAAGGGCAGATGGTCAAGGCCGGTGACCTGCTGGCGGAAATCGACCCGCGCAGTTACCAGAATGCCTTGCTCCAGGCCCAGGGCACGTTGTTGCAAAACCAGGCCCAGCTGAAAAACGCCCAGGTCGACGTGCAGCGTTATCGCGACCTGTATGCCCAGGACAGTATCGCCAAGCAAACCCTGGACACCGCCGAAGCGCTGGTGTTGCAGTACCAGGGCACAGTCAAGACCAACCTGGGCGCGGTGGATGACGCCAAGCTCAACCTCGAATTCACCAAGATCCGCGCCCCGATTACCGGGCGTGTCGGCCTGCGTCAGGTGGACGTGGGCAACCTCGTCGCCGCCAACGACACCACCTTCCTGGCCGTGATCACCCAGACCCAGCCCATCAGCGTGGTCTTCACGTTGCCGGAAAACACCCTGGAAACCGTACTGGCGCGTTATCACGCCGGCAACAAGTTGCCGGTGGAAGCCTGGGACCGTGGTGACGTGGCCCTCAAGGCCCGCGGCGTGTTGCAGAGCCTGGACAACCAGATCGACGTCACCACCGGCACCCTGAAATTCAAGGCACGCTTCGATAACAAGGACCAGGCGCTGTTCCCCAACCAGTTCGTGAATGTGCACCTGCTGGCCGACACCCTGCACAACGTGGTGCTGGCACCGTCGGCGGCGATCCAATTCGGCAACACCGGCACCTTTGCCTACGTGCTCGATGGCGACAAGAAGGTCAAGGTGCGCCCGCTGGTGATCGGTGATTCCGACGGCGACAACACCGTGATCAAGGAAGGCCTGGCCGCCGGCGACCGTGTGGTGCTGGAAGGCACCGACCGCTTGAAAGACGGCAGTGAAATCGAAGTGGTCAACGACAGCAACGAGGTGCCGACCACTCCGACCGAACACCTCCAGGGCCAACCGGCAGCCAAGACGCAGCAAGGCCCGGCTGATGCCGGCAAGGCGCAAAAGGGCGGCGCATGAACCTCTCGCGGCTGTTCATCCTTCGCCCGGTAGCCACTACCCTGAGCATGCTGGCCATTATTTTGGCCGGCGTGATCGCCTACCGCCTGTTGCCGGTGTCGGCCTTGCCCCAGGTGGATTACCCGACCATCCGGGTGATGACCCTGTACCCCGGCGCCAGCCCGGACGTGATGACCAGCGCGGTGACGGCGCCCCTGGAGCGCCAGTTCGGGCAAATGCCCGGCCTGACCCAAATGGCGTCTACCAGCTCCGGCGGCGCCTCGGTGCTGACCCTGCGCTTCAACCTCGACATCAATATGGATGTCGCCGAGCAACAGGTGCAGGCTGCGATCAACGCCGCCACCAACCTGTTGCCCAAGGACTTGCCGGCGCCGCCGGTGTACAACAAGGTCAACCCGGCGGACACCCCGGTGCTGACCCTGGCCATCACCTCCAAGACCATGCTGTTGCCCAAGCTCAATGACCTGGTCGACACGCGCATGGCGCAGAAGATCGCGCAGATCAGCGGCGTCGGCATGGTCAGCATCGCCGGCGGCCAGCGCCAGGCGGTGCGGATCAAGGTCAACCCCGAGGCCCTCGCGGCCAACGGCTTGAACCTCTCGGACGTGCGCACCCTGATCGCCGCCTCCAACGTCAACCAGCCCAAGGGTAACTTCGACGGCCCCACGCGGGTCTCGATGCTTGACGCCAACGACCAGTTGGTCTCGCCCAAGGAATACGCCGAGCTGATCCTGGCCTACAACAACGGCGCGCCGTTGCGGCTCAAGGATGTGGCGCAGATCGTCGATGGCGCGGAGAACGAACGCCTCGCCGCCTGGGCCAATGAAAACCAGGCCGTGCTGCTGAACATCCAGCGCCAGCCCGGGGCCAACGTCATCGAGGTGGTGGACCGGATCAAGGCACTGTTGCCGAGCATCACCGACAACCTGCCGGCCGGCCTGGACGTAACGGTGCTCACCGACCGTACCCAGACCATCCGGGCGTCGGTCACGGACGTGCAACACGAATTGCTGATCGCCATTGCCCTGGTGGTGATGGTGACGTTCCTGTTCCTGCGCCGTTTCAGCGCGACCATCATTCCGTCCATCGCCGTGCCACTGTCCCTGGTGGGCACTTTTGGGGTGATGTACCTGGCCGGCTTCTCCATCAACAACCTGACGCTGATGGCCCTGACCATCGCCACCGGCTTTGTGGTGGATGACGCCATCGTGATGCTGGAGAACATCTCCCGCTATATCGAGGAGGGCGAGACCCCGCTCAATGCAGCGCTCAAGGGCGCCAAGCAGATCGGCTTCACCCTGATTTCCCTGACCCTGTCGCTGATCGCGGTATTGATCCCGTTGCTGTTCATGGCCGATGTGGTGGGGCGCCTGTTCCGTGAATTCGCCATCACCCTGGCGGTGGCGATCCTGATTTCCCTGGTGGTGTCCCTGACCCTCACGCCGATGATGTGCGCGCGTTTGCTCAAGCGTGAACCCAAGGAAGAGGAACAGGGCCGTTTCTACAAGGCCAGCGGCGCCTGGATCGACTGGCTGATCGAAGCCTACGGGCGCAAGTTGCAGTGGGTGCTCAAGCACCAGCCGCTGACCCTGCTGGTGGCCATCGCCACCCTGGGCCTGACGGTGGTGCTGTACCTGGCGGTGCCCAAGGGCTTCTTCCCGGTGCAGGACACCGGCGTGATCCAGGGCATTTCCGAAGCGCCACAGTCGATTTCCTTTGCGGCCATGAGCCAGCGCCAGCAGGAGTTGGCGAAGATCATCCTCGAAGACCCGGCGGTGGAGAGCCTGTCCTCCTATATCGGGGTGGACGGTGACAACGCCACCCTCAACAGCGGCCGCCTGCTGATCAACCTCAAGCCCCACGGACAACGGGACCTCAGCGCAGCGCAGATCATCACGCGCCTGCAACCGCAGCTGGACAAGCTGGTGGGTATCCGCCTGTTCATGCAGCCGGTGCAGGACCTGACCATTGAAGACCGTGTGAGCCGCACCCAATACCAGTTCAGCATGTCCTCGCCGGACGCCGAGTTGCTGGCCCTGTGGAGCGACAAGCTGGTACACGCCCTCAGCCAGTTGCCGGAACTCTCCGACGTTGCCAGCGACCTGCAGGACAAAGGCCTGCAGGTGTACCTGGTGATCGACCGCGACGCCGCTTCGCGCCTTGGCGTGACGGTGTCGACCATCACCGATGCGCTGTACGACGCCTTCGGCCAGCGGCAGATTTCCACGATCTATACGCAGGCCAGCCAGTACCGCGTGGTGTTGCAGGCCCAGTCGGGTGAAACTCTCGGCCCGGCCGCCCTGAACCAGATCCATGTGAAAACCACCGACGGCGGCCAGGTACGGCTGTCGAGCCTGGCCCATGTGGAACAGCGCCAGGCCCAGTTGGCGATCGCGCATATCGGGCAGTTCCCGGCGGTGATGATGTCGTTCAACCTGGCCCCCGGCGTGGCGCTGGGCAAGGGCGTGGAACTGATCAACCAGACCCAGAAAGACATCGGCATGCCGGTGGGCGTGCAGACCCAGTTCCAGGGCGCGGCCCAGGCGTTCGAGGCGTCGCTGTCGAGCACCTTGCTGCTGATTCTGGCGGCGGTGGTGACCATGTACATCGTGCTGGGTGTGCTCTACGAGAGCTACATCCACCCGATCACCATTCTCTCGACCCTGCCGTCGGCAGCGGTAGGGGCCTTGCTGGCCTTGCTGCTCAGTGGCAACGACCTGGGCATGATCGCGATCATCGGCATCATCCTGCTGATCGGCATCGTGAAGAAGAACGCGATCATGATGATCGACTTCGCCCTTGACGCCGAGCGCAACCAGGGCCTGGACCCGCAAACCGCGATCTACCAGGCGGCGCTGCTGCGCTTCCGGCCGATCCTGATGACCACCCTGGCCGCGCTGTTCGGTGCCGTGCCGTTGATGCTCGCCACCGGTTCCGGTGCGGAGCTGCGCCAGCCCCTGGGCCTGGTGATGGTCGGCGGGCTGCTGGTGAGCCAGGTATTGACCCTGTTCACCACCCCGGTGATCTATCTGTATTTCGACCGCCTGGGGCGTCGCTGGCGCAAAGAGCCGGTGCGTCTGGAGCCGGTTGAGTCATGAACCTGTCCGGACCTTTCATTCGCCGGCCCGTAGCGACCATGCTGTTGAGCCTGGCGATCATGTTGCTGGGAGGCGTGGCCTTCAACCTGTTGCCGGTGTCGCCGCTGCCGCAGATCAACTTCCCGGTGATCGTGGTATCCGCCAGCTTGCCCGGGGCCAGCCCCGAGGTCATGGCCTCCACGGTGGCGACGCCGCTGGAGCGCTCCTTCGGCGCCATTGCCGGCATCACCACCATGAGCAGTTCGTCGAGCCAGGGTTCGACGCGGGTGATCCTCGCGTTCGACTCCGACCGCGACATCAACGGCGCGGCCCGGGAAGTGCAGGCGGCCATCAACGCTTCGCGCAACCTGTTGCCCAGCGGCATGCGCAGCATGCCCACCTATAAGAAGGTCAACCCGTCCCAGGCGCCGATCATGGTGTTGTCCCTGACGTCGGACGTGTTGCCCAAGGGCCAGCTGTACGACCTCGCCTCGACCATCCTGTCCCAAAGCCTGTCCCAGGTACCCGGCGTGGGTGAAGTGCAGATCGGCGGCAGCTCCTTGCCTGCCGTGCGGATCGAACTTGAACCCAAGGCCCTCGACCAGTATGGCGTGGCCCTGGACGATGTGCGCAACACCATTGCCAACGCCAACGTGCGCCGGCCCAAGGGCTCCCTCGAAGACAGCGAGCGCAACTGGCAGATCCAGGCCAACGACCAGTTGGAAAAGGCCAAGGACTACGAACCGCTGTTGATTCGCTACCAGAACGGCGCAGCCCTGCGCCTGGGCGACGTGGCCAAGATCAGCGACGGCGTGGAGGACCGCTACAACAGCGGCTTCTTCAATAACGATTCGGCGGTGCTGCTGGTGATCAACCGCCAGTCCGACGCCAACATCATCGAGACGGTCAAGCAGATCAAGGCCCAGTTGCCGGCGTTGCAGGCGGTATTGCCGTCCAGCGTCAAGCTGAACCTGGCCATGGACCGTTCGCCCGTGATCACCGCCACCCTGCATGAAGCCGAGATGACGCTGCTGATCGCCGTGGCGCTGGTGATCCTGGTGGTGTACCTGTTCCTCGGTAACTTCCGCGCCTCGTTGATTCCTACCCTGGCGGTGCCGGTGTCCCTGGTGGGCACCTTTGCCGTGATGTACCTGTTCGGCTTTTCCCTGAACAACCTGTCGCTGATGGCGTTGATCCTTGCCACCGGCCTGGTGGTGGACGATGCCATCGTGGTGCTGGAGAACATTTCCCGGCATATCGATGACGGCGTGCCACCGATGAAGGCGGCGTACCTGGGGGCCCAGGAAGTCGGGTTCACCCTGCTGTCGATGAACGTGTCGCTGGTGGCAGTGTTCCTGTCGATCCTGTTCATGGGCGGGATCGTCACCAACCTGTTCCGCGAATTTTCCATCACCCTGGCGGCGGCGATCATGGTCTCGCTGGTGGTGTCGCTGACCCTGACCCCGATGCTCTGCGCCCGTTGGCTCAAGCCTCATGTCCCGGGGCAGGAAACCGGCTTGCAGCGCTGGAGCGAGAAGGCCCACACGCGCATGGTCGCCGGCTACGCCCGCAGCCTCGACTGGGTGCTGCGCCATCGGCGCCTGACCCTGCTCAGCCTGTTGATCACCATCGGTGTCAACGTGGCGCTGTACGTGGTGGTGCCGAAAACCTTCATGCCCCAGCAGGACACCGGCCAGTTGATCGGTTTTGTGCGCGGCGATGACGGGCTGTCGTTTGGCGTGATGCAGCCGAAGATGGAGATCTTCCGTCAGGCCGTGCTCAAGGATCCGGCGGTGCTCAGCGTGGCCGGTTTTATCGGCGGCAACAACGGCACCAATAATGCGGTGATGCTGGTGCGGCTCAAGCCCATCAGCGAGCGCAAGATTTCTGCCCAGGGTGTGATCGAGCGGCTGCGCAAGGATGTGCCGCTGGTACCGGGCGGGCGCTTGTTCCTGATGGCTGACCAGGACCTGCAGTTTGGCGGCAGCCGCGACCAGTCCAGTTCGCAATATTCCTACATCCTGCAAAGCGGTGACCTGGCGGCCTTGCGCCTGTGGTACCCGAAAGTGGTCGAGGCGTTACGCGGGTTGCCGGAACTGACTGCCATCGATGCCCGTGAAGGCCGTGGCGCCGCGCAGGTGACGCTGGTGGTCGACCGTGACCAGGCCAAGCGCCTGGGCATTGATATGAGCATGGTCACGGCGGTGTTGAACAACGCCTATAGCCAGCGGCAGATTTCCACCATCTATGACAGCCTCAACCAGTACCAGGTGGTGATGGAGGTCAATCCGAAATATGCCCAGGACCCGATCACCCTCAATCAGGTGCAGGTGATAACCGCCACGGGCGCCCGCGTCCCGTTGTCGACCATCGCGCATTACGAAAACAGCCTGGCCGATGACACGGTGCGGCATGAAGGGCAGTTCGCTTCGCAGAACATCGCGTTCGACATGGCCCCCGGTGTCACGGTGGAGCAGGGCACTGCGGCCATCGAGCGTGCCGTTGCCAAGGTCGGCTTGCCGGAGGAAGTGATTGCCAAGATGGCCGGCACCGCCGATGCCTTCGCCGCCACGCAAAAAGGCCAGCCGTTCATGATCCTCGGTGCGCTGGTGGCGGTGTACCTGGTGCTGGGGATCCTCTACGAAAGCTACATTCACCCGCTGACCATCCTCTCGACCTTGCCCTCGGCAGGTGTCGGCGCGCTGTTGTCGATCTACGTGCTGGGAGGCGAGTTCAGCCTGATTTCCCTGCTGGGGTTGTTCCTGTTGATCGGGGTGGTGAAGAAAAACGCGATCCTGATGATCGACTTGGCGCTGCAACTGGAACGCCACGACGGCATGAGCCCGCTGGAATCGATTCGCGCCGCCTGCCTTGTGCGGTTGCGGCCGATCCTGATGACCACCCTGGCGGCGATCCTTGGCGCCTTGCCGTTGCTGCTCAGCACTGCCGAAGGCGCGGAAATGCGCCAGCCCCTGGGCCTGACGATTATCGGCGGCCTGGTGGTCAGCCAGATCCTGACCCTTTACACCACGCCTGTGGTTTACCTTTATCTCGACCGCCTGCGCCACCGTTTCAACGGTTGGCGCGGAGTGCGTACCGATGCTGCCCTGGACACTGCGCTATGACCGATCCAACGTTTCCCACCGTGCAACGTCTGGCCATGACTCGCGGCTCCAGGCTGCTGAGCCTGGCCCTGTGCGGCGCGATGCTCAGCGCCTGCGCCGTCGGCCCGGATTACAAGCGCCCCGAGCTGACCGAGCCTGCCCAGTACAAGGAGGCCGAAGGCTGGCGCCAGGCGGCGCCCAGCGACTCGTTGGCCCGGGGGGCCTGGTGGGAGCTGTATGGCGACAAGCAACTCAATGAACTGGTAGAGAAACTCAACAGCTCCAACCAGACCGTGGCCCAGGCCGAGGCGCGTTATCGCCAGGCTGCATCGCAGGTGCGCAGTGCCCGTGGGGCGTTCTTCCCGACCGTCGACCTGAGTGCCGGGAAAACCCGCGCCAGCCAGGGCACCGGCAGCAGTAACGCCAGCCTGAGCAGCTCCAGCAGCGGTATCCGCGACACCTTGAACACTCAGGTGGGCGTGAGTTGGGAAGCCGACATCTGGGGCAAACTGCGGCGCGGCCTGGAAGCCAATGAAGCCAGCGCCGAGGCCAGCGCTGCAGACCTGGCGGCAATGCGTCTGAGCCAGCAGTCGGAACTGGTGCAGGATTACCTGCAACTGCGGGTGATGGACGAACAGACCCGTTTGCTGCAAGCCACGGTGGACACCTACCAGCGCTCCCTGCAAATGACCCAGAACCAATACCGCGCCGGTGTCTCGGGCAAGGACGCCATCGCCCAGGCCCAGACCCAGCTGAAAAGCACCCAGGCCAGCATGATCGACCTGATCTGGCAGCGCGCGCAGCTGGAAAACGCGATCGCCGTGCTGATCGGTGTGCCGCCGGCCAACTTCAACCTGGCGGTGAGCAAGGACATCCCGGCCCTGCCGCAGATTCCGGTGAGCCTGCCGTCGCAACTGCTGGAACGCCGCCCGGATATCTCCCAGGCCGAGCGCTCGGTGATCGCCGCCAACGCCAACATCGGCGTGGCCAAGACCGCCTATTACCCGGACCTGACCCTGAGCCTGGCCGGTGGCTATTCCAGCAGCACCTACGCCGACTGGATCAGCCTGCCGAACCGCTTCTGGTCGGTGGGGCCGAAACTCGCCATGACCCTGTTTGACGGCGGCCAGCGTTCGGCGGAAGTCGACCGCGCCGAAGCGTCCTACGATGAAACCGTGGCCAAGTACCGCCAGACCGTACTCGACGGTTTCCGCGAGGTGGAAAACTACATGGTCCAGCTCAAGGTCCTGGAAGACGAGGCGGTGGTCAGCAACGAAGCCCTCGATGCCGCCCGGGAATCCCTGCGCCTGACCCAGAACCAGTACAAGGCCGGTTTGATCGCGTATCTCGATGTGGTCACCGTGCAAGCCACGGCCCTGAGCAACGAGCGCACGGTGCTGACCCTGCTGCAAACCCGGCTGGTGGCCAGTGTGCAGCTGATCGCCGCATTGGGCGGTGGTTGGGACGGGCAGATGCAGTTGAGCGACAAGAAATAAGCACGTCACAATCCCTGTGGGAGCTGGCTTGCCTGCGATGGCATCACCTCGGTGTAACTGAAAAACCGAGTTGTCTGCATCGCAGGCAAGCCAGCTCCCACAGTTGATCCTGGTGTTTATTGAGTCAGGTGTTTGATGTCAAATTGCCAGTAATGGCTATACGACAATATTTCAGGTGTACAAGAATTATTCTCGCTACAATCCCTGACTTTTCAGCCCGGCACGGATGCCGTTCGGCCCATTGGTCACGAGAAGTCCCATGCTCACCGGTAGTTATTCCCCCGCCCTTGTCCTGATTTCCCTGTTTGTCGCGATCCTCGCGTCATATACCGCGCTGGACCTCACCGGGCGCATTGCCACGGCCAAGGGCCGCGCGGTGTACCTGTGGATGGGCGGCGGTGCGCTGGCGATGGGCGTGGGCATCTGGTCGATGCACTTTATCGGCATGCTCGCCTTTCGCCTGCCCATCAGCCTGGGCTATGACGTCGACATCACGGCGCTGTCATTGCTGATCGCAATCCTTTCCAGTGGTTTTGCCTTGTGGCTGGTGAGCCAGCCGCGCTTGCCGGCGTGGCAGCTGGCATTTGGCGCGTTGATCATGGGCGCCGGCATCAGCGCCATGCACTACACCGGCATGGCCGCCATGCGCATGACCCCGGGTATCGACTACGACCCCACGCTGTTCACCGCGTCCTTGTTGATTGCCGTCGGGGCGTCGGCGGCGGCTTTGTGGATTGCCTTCAACCTGCGGCGCAACACGCCATACGTGCGCTTGGCCCGGGGCGGGGCGGCGATGGTGATGGGCGTGGCAATCGTTGGCATGCACTACACCGGCATGGCCGCCGCGCGGTTCGCCGATGGCAGTTTTTGCGGCGCGGCCCTGAACGGCCTGAGTGGAAAAGGCCTGGACAACCTGGTGCTGGTGACCACCCTGGCGGTGCTGAGCATTGCACTGCTGACGTCTCTGCTGGACGCCCGCCTGGAAGCCCGCACTGCGGTGTTGGCCGATTCCCTGACCCAGGCCAACCAGGAACTCACCCACCTGGCCCTGCACGACATGCTCACCGGCTTGCCCAACCGCACCTTGCTCGCCGACCGGATTCAGCAAGCCATACAGCGGGTGAACGAAGAGGGCGGCTGCTTCGCATTGATGTTTATCGACCTGGACGGCTTCAAGCCGGTGAACGACGCGTTCGGTCACCACATGGGCGACCAGCTGTTGCAGCAAGTCGGCCTGCGCCTGCGGGAAGACTTGCGCAGCCATGACACCCTGGCCCGTATCGGCGGTGACGAGTTCGTGTTGCTGGTGCAGTTGGGCCAGCCTGACGATGCGTTGCGTCTGGCCGAGCGCCAGGTGGGCCTGATCAACCAGGCTTTTCGCGTGTCCGAGCATGAGCTGAAAATCTCCGCGAGCATCGGCATCGCGCTGTTCCCCGGCAACGGCGGCACGCCCCAGGAATTGCTGATGAACGCCGACGCGGCGATGTATCACGCCAAGGGCATGGGCAAGAACGGCTACAGCTTTTTCGACATCTCCATGAACACCAACGCGCGCAAGCAACTGCAACTGCTGCAGGATTTGCGCAACGCCGTGGAGCACGAGCAGTTCCGGTTGTATTACCAGCCCAAGTTCGACGCCATCAGCGGTCGCCCGGTGGGCGCCGAGGCGTTGCTGCGCTGGGAGCACCCGCAGCAGGGCCTGTTGTTGCCCGACAAGTTTATCGAGCTGGCGGAAAAGACCGGGTTGATCATTCCCATCGGCGACTGGGTGCTCAATGAAGCCTGCCGCCAGATGCAGGTGTGGTACGCCCAGGGCTATCGCGACTGGCGCATTGCGGTGAATCTTTCGGCGTTGCAGTTCTGCCATGCCGGCTTGGTGAAGAGCGTTGCCAATGCCCTGGAGCGCCACCGCTTGCCGGCCAACAGCCTGACCCTGGAAATCACCGAAACCACCGCCATGAGCGATGCCGATGCGAGCATGACGGTGTTGCAGAAGCTCTCGGACATGGGCGTCGACCTGTCCATCGACGACTTTGGCACCGGTTATTCGAGCCTGATGTACCTCAAGCGCCTGCCGGCCAACGAGCTGAAAATCGACCGGGGGTTTGTGCGCGACCTGGAGCATGACAGCGACGACGCCGCCATCGTCTCGGCCATCGTCGCCCTCGGCCAGGCCCTGGGCTTGCGTATTGTCGCCGAAGGGGTCGAGACCGACTCCCAGCAAAGCTTCCTCACGCGCCTGGGCTGTGATTCGTTGCAAGGTTATCTGCTGGGGCACCCGTTGCCGGCCGAGGGGTTCATGGCCGATATCCAGCGCGCCGAACACGTGGTGAGTGCACATTCGGCGACGTGAGCCCATGCAAAACCTGCAGGGCGCGGGTAGTATTGGATCCATCAGCTCACGTTGAATCAGGAGACCTTACACATGGACAAAGTCGTCGTCATCACCGGTGGCAGTCGTGGGATCGGCGCCGCCACGGCGTTGCTGGCCGCTGCCCAGGGCTATCGCATCTGCATCAACTACCAGGCCGATGAAGAAGCTGCCCATCGCGTACTTGAGCAAGTGCGCGCCCTTGGCGCCCAAGCAATTGCGGTGCGGGCCGATGTCAGTATCGAAGATGAAGTGATCGCCCTGTTCCACCGGGTCGATACCGAATTGGGCCGGGTGACGGCGCTGGTCAACAATGCCGGGACCGTGGGGCACAAGTCGCGGGTGGATGAGATGTCCGAATTCCGCATCCTGAAGACTCTGCGGACCAACGTGTTGGGCCCCATCCTGTGTGCCAAGCACGCGCTGCTGCGCATGTCGCCCAAGCATGGCGGGCAGGGCGGCAGCATCGTCAACGTTTCGTCGGCCGCTGCGCGCCTGGGTTCACCGGGGGAATATGTGGATTATGCCGCGTCCAAGGGTGCCCTCGACACCTTCACCCTCGGGCTTTCCAAGGAAGTGGCAGGTGAGGGGATCCGGGTCAATGGCGTGCGTCCCGGCTTTATCTTCACCGACTTCCACGCCCTGAGCGGCGACCCTGATCGGGTCAGCAAGCTGGAGCCGGGGATTCCCATGGCCCGTGGCGGGCGTGCCGAGGAGGTTGCGGAAGGGATTATCTGGCTGCTGTCGGACAAGGCGTCCTATGCCACCGGGACCTTTATTGACCTGGCGGGCGGTCGATAAAGCTGTAGCGTCTGTCCGGGCCTCATCGCGGGCAAGCCCGGCTCCCACATTTGATCTGCATTGTCAGAAAGAATGCATTCCAATGTGGGAGCCGGGCTTGCCCGCGATGACGTCAGTGGCCTTCACACAGCTCCTCAGAACGAACGCACAATCCGCCCCAGCGTCTCCATCGCCTTTTCACACGACTCATCCCACGGGCTGCCGTAGTTCAACCGAATGCAGTTGCTGAAACGCTGCGTGGGCGAAAAGATCGGCCCCGGCGCAATGCTGATGCCCTGGGCCAGCGCCATCTGGAACAATTTCAACGAGTCGGTCTGCTCCGGCAACTCCAGCCACAGGAAGTAACCGCCAGCGGGCTGGCTGACACGGGTCTGCGCCGGGAAGTAGCGGGCGATGGCCGCAAGCATTGCGCTTTGTTGCTCCTCCAGCGCATACCGCAACTTGCGCAGGTGCCGGTCGTAGCCGCCGTGTTGCAGGTAATCGGCAATCGCCGCCTGGGCCGGCATCGAGGCGCACAGCGAGGTCATCAGCTTCAACCGTTCGATCTTCTGCGCATATCGCCCGGCCGCAACCCAGCCAATGCGGTAGCCGGGGGCCAGGCTCTTGGCGAAAGAGCCGCAATGCATCACCAGGCCTTCAGTGTCGAACGCCTTGGCCGGTTTGGGCGCCTGTTGGCCGTAGTACAACTCGGCGTACACGTCGTCTTCGATCAGCGGCACCTGATGGCTGCGCAGTAACTCCACCAGTTCCTGTTTCCTGGCCTCGGGCATGGTTGCGCCCATGGGGTTCTGGAAGCTGGTCATGCACCAGCAGGCCTTGATCGGATAGCGTTCCAGGCTTTGTGCGAGCACCTTGAGGTCGATGCCGTCGCGCGGGTGTACGGGGATCTCCACGGCCTTGAGTTTCAGGCGCTCGAGAATTTGCAGGCTGGCGTAGAACGCGGGCGCTTCAATGGCCACCAGGTCGCCCGGTTCGGTCACGGCTTGCAGGCACAGGTTCAGCGCTTCAAGGGCGCCGTTGGTGATCAACAGTTCTTCCATGGGCAGCATCAGCCCGCCCACCATGTAGCGCAGGGCGATCTGCCGACGCAGTTGCGGGTTGCCCGGCGACATGTCGGTAACCACCATGCGCGGGTCCATTTCCCGGCTGGCACTGGCCAGGGAGCGGGCCAGGCGTTGCAGCGGGAACAGGGTGGGGCTGGGGAAGGCCGAGCCGAAAGGCACGGTTTGCGGGTCCTTGATGGAGTCGAGCACCGAGAACACCAATTCGCTTACGTCCACTTCGGTGGACTCATGCACGTGGGCGCTCACCACCGGCTCGGAAAACGGGCTCGGCGCATGGGTGTTCACGAAGTAACCGGAACGCGGTCGGGCGCGGATCAGCCCGCGACGTTCCAGCAGGTAGTAAGCCTGGAACACCGTGGACGGGCTGACGCCGTAGGTCTGGCTGGCATAACGTACTGACGGCACACGCTGGCCGGGCCCGAGGACGCCGGAGCGGATCAGTTCTGCGATGTCGTCGGCGAATTTTTCGTAGCGTTTCATTGGGGCTCAGTGCGCTTGATACAGTTTTTGGAGTGAATACAGATCTAATGTGGGAGCTGGCTTGCCTGCGATAGCGGTCTTTCAGCTGGAAAAAGTGTGACTGATGCACCGCCATCGCAGGCAAGCCAGCTCCCACATAGAGTCCTCGTGATCTTCAATATCGGGTTTAACGATTCAACGGCGCCACAAACCGGCTATCCGCCGCGCTATAAATCCATGGCTCATCCACATCCGACACCTTGAAGCGAATAGTCTGGGAACTGCTGGCCGGTTTGTCTGCGGTCATCGCCACCGACACCGGTACATCGGTAATCTCCCCCGGTGCCAGGCTGATGTCGGTCTTGCCCTGCAACTGGAAGCCGTCGCCATCCACCAGCTCCAGGCGATAATCCTGACGCTGCTGGGTCTTGTTGATGACCTTGAGGCTGTAGATGTTCTCGATCAGGCCTTCGCTGTTCTCGCGAAACATCCCACGGTCCTTGGTCACGTCCAGCGACACCATCGGCCGCTCCACCAGCGCCACCACCAGCGCACCGATCATGACCAGCAACACGGCACTGTAGCCGATCAGCCGTGGCCTGAGCAGGTGGGTCTTGCCACCTTGCAGCTGATGCTCCGAGGTATAGCTGACCAGTCCACGGGCATAGCCCATTTTGTCCATGATCGAATCACAGGCATCGATACACGCCGCGCAGCCGATGCATTCCATTTGCAGGCCGTCACGGATGTCGATGCCGGTAGGGCATACCTGGACGCACAGTTGGCAATCGATGCAGTCGCCCAGGCCGACATCCGCCGGTTGCACCTCACGTTTACGCGGGCCGCGATGCTCGCCGCGGGCCACGTCGTAGGAAATGGTCAGGGTGTCCTTGTCGAACATCACGCTCTGGAACCGCGCATACGGACACATGTGCATGCACACCGCTTCCCGCAACCAGCCCGCGTTGATGTAGGTGGCACCGGTAAAAAACAGCACCCAGAACAAGCTCACGCCGCCCATTTGCCAGGTCAGCATTTCTTCGGCCAACGGCCGGATTGGCGTGAAGTAGCCGACAAACGTCAGCCCGGTCATTACGCTGATGCCCAGCCACAGGGTGTGTTTGGCCGAGCGCCTGGCCAGCTTGTTCAAGCCCCAGGGCGCGGCTTGCAGCTTGATGCGCTGGTTTCGCTCGCCTTCGGTGACCTTTTCGCACCACATGAACAGCCAGGTAAACGAGCTTTGCGGGCAGGTATAACCGCACCATACCCGGCCGGCGAACACGGTGATCGCGAACAGGCCGAACGCGCAGATGATCAGCAGGGCCGAGAGCAGGATGAAGTCCTGGGGCCAGAACGTTGCACCAAAGATATGGAATTTGCTTTCAGCCAGGTCCCATAACACCGCCTGCCTGCCGCCCCAGTTCAGCCACACGGTGCCGAAAAAGGCCAGGAACAGGAAGCCCGCGCCTGCCACACGCAAGGTACGGAACAGCCCAGTGAAACTGCGGGTGTGAATCAGGTTATCGCTGGATTTGGCCTTCATCTTCTTTGGATGCGCAGGCTCATACACTTCTACGGTTCGGACGGGGATTCTATCGCTCATGGTCTTTCGCTCATCAGCCTCCATCAGGCAGATGAACTATGACCGGCGCTCTGTTTGCATAACAGACTCAGGTATGGCGATAAAAAGCGGATCAGATGGGCCGCCAGTACGACCCTGCGACAATGTGCTGCACCCTGTGGCACACGGGGTGCAGCGCTTTTCAGGCGGGGATGATCCAGGTCAATCAAATCACCGAATCACCATCAGTAGCCTTCAGATGCTTACGACCGTCGGTGGCGCCTGCTACGGTCAATGCGTCCGCTTCTGCTTCGGTGATGTACACGCGCTCGCCGTTCAACTCGACGGCCGACATGGACTTGGCGCTGTCGGTAATCACAGTGACATCGGTGGCAGGCAGGCTTTTTTCGTCGCCGTGCTCATCGACCTTGAAGTAACAGGTCTGGTTTTCGATACGTACGGGCATGGTGCTGTCCTTTTCCAGGGGTACTGGGGGTTAGGCGTTGCCCGTGGCTGAATGGTTCTGCGCAACTGACTGACGGTCGGCGTTGTCCATCCCGTATCGACCTCTTGAAAGGACACGACCATGGACGCCTGGTGGCATGAAGTCTGGCAAACCCTGCAAGCGGAATTTGCGGACATCGGTGATGCCCGGCAACTGACACAGATCACCGTGCGGTTGCTGATTGCGGCCATTCTGGGCGGCATTCTCGGTTTTGAACGTGAACAGAAGGGTAAGGCCGCCGGGGTGCGCACCCATATGCTGGTGGCCATGGGGGCAGCGCTGTTTGTATTGGTGCCGAATTTGTCCGGCTCCCAGGCCGACGCCATGAGCCGCGTGTTGCAAGGCGTGATTGCGGGCATTGGTTTTCTCGGCGCCGGCACTATCCTCAAGGGCAAGGAAGACGAGGAGGGCCAGCACGTCAAAGGCCTGACCACCGCCGCCGGCCTTTGGATGACCGCCGCCATTGGCGTGGCGGCCGGGATGGGACGTGAGTCGACGGCGGTCTTGAGTACGGTGCTGGCACTGATGGTGTTCAGTGTGATGCCAAGGATTGTCAGGTTGCTGGAGAAGGATTAGCTGGAGCCCATCCCGGCATCAATGTTGTGCTTGCTGAGGCGCGCGCCCAGGTCTGTCAAGGTGTTAGCCATCGTCCCGGAGTGTCGAGCCCTTTGACGTGCCTGAGCCGCGGATTGGCGCCAGTTTGCCAAGGATTCCAGTATCGCGCTGTCGTCATCGGGGTCGGTTGCCATTTGAATGAGCATCTCGGTTTTTCGTTTTTGAGTGTCCTCATCGATCGCTTTTTCCATGGCTTGCGTGGCGGCGCTCAGTCCAGGGTTGATAGCGTCTTTATTCAACAACTCGCCGATATCCGTTAGCGTCCGGGCATTCTCCTGGGCATCGGGACCACGCAGCAGGGCGCTGATGTTCGCCGGGGTCAATAGATCACGGAGCTTGTTCAGGGTGTTGACGCTTCGTTGAGCGTCAGGATTGCGCAACAGCTGACCAATGTTGTCCTTGGTCAGTAGCGCTTTCAGGTCGTTAAGGGGGTGCCCGGTCGGGGGGCAGTTCGGGGGCAGCGCATTATGCAGACAGAGATGGTAGGCACTCGGCTGGGTATTGATCGTCGACATGATGTTTTCTCGCAGGATGATGAAATAAACGCTACATCCCGAGGGTGCGCGTTTTCCCGAGACAAGTCTTATGGGGCGAATAGGCTCTGACTCTAAGAGCCATCTCTGTTTCCGGTAGGAAGTTTCGGTTTTGACGATCGGCCTGGATCGTCAAAACCTAAACTGTCACGCTCGCTTCAGACAATCACTGGCGGCATCGTCGTCGGTGGTTCCTCCACCGGTGGTGGCTGAGTGCCAGGCGGTTCTTGCTCGGGAATCGGGTCCGGCTCGGTGGGTGGCAGGGTGGGCTTGTCAATGTTCGGGTCTGGGGTTTCAGCCGGAATCGGGATATTCATCGGTGTGGCCTCCTTTGTGCTTTGCTCTATCGGTGGACAATCGCGCGGTGGATTTGATTCCCCGCCCGATGGCGGCATATCCACCTGAACTTTTCACCGGCCGGCATGCTCGGAACCTAGACGGCCCTGCTCAGGGAGAGCGGCGTCGTTTCAGAATTTGAATCAGGCACAAGAGCGTCCACTGGGCGTTAAGGGGAGATGCTCGATGACTGCTGAAACACTGACCCAAGACGATTCAACCTCCACATTACCGCTGTCCCAGGCGCTGTTGCTGCCCAGGATTGCGATTGAAGGCACCACCCCGGTGATCGATGGCGGCGAGTTTGCGGTCAAGGCTGTGGTGGGCCAACGCGTCCAGGTCGCCAGCAAGGTATTCGCCGACGGCCACGACAAGCTTGCGGTAATGATCCGCTGGCGCCCGCGCAGTGAAGAAAGCTGGCACAGCGTGGTGATGACCGATGTGGGCAACAATGGCTGGGAAGGTGCGTTCACCGTGGCCGCCCAGGGCCCCCATGAGTATTGCATCGAGGCCTGGATCGACACCTTCGCCAGCTTCCGCTACGAATTGAGCAAGAAGCACGAGGCGGGCGTGCCGGTCAGCCTGGAATTGCAGGAAGGCCGCAGCCAGGTGCTGCAAGCCGCCGAGCGCAGCGACAACGAACTGCGCGACCGCCTGATGCTGCTGCATCACGAACTCTCGGGCCTGCTGGAAACCGAGCAGGTGGCGCTGTTCCTGCACGAAGACAGTGCACACCTGATGACCCAGGCCGATCATCGCGCCTATTTGAGCATCAGCCCGGTATTCCCGATTGACGTCGAGCGCGAGGCTGCAGAGTTTGCCAGTTGGTACGAACTGTTTCCCCGCTCGATCACCGACGATCCAGCACGTCACGGCACTTTTAACGACGTGCACTCACGTCTGTCGATGATCCATGACATGGGCTTTGATGTGCTGTACTTCCCGCCGATCCATCCCATCGGCCGCAGCCATCGCAAGGGCAAGAACAATTCCCTGACCGCCGGGCCGGATGATCCGGGCAGCCCGTATGCCATCGGCAGCGAAGAGGGCGGCCACGAGGCGATCCACTCGCAACTGGGCACTCGCGAAGACTTCCGCAACCTGGTCAAGGCCGCCGCCGACCATGGCCTGGAAATCGCCCTGGACTTTGCCATTCAGTGTTCCCAGGACCACCCGTGGCTCAAGCAGCATCCGGGCTGGTTCAACTGGCGGCCCGACGGCACCATCAAATACGCCGAGAACCCGCCGAAGAAATACCAGGACATCGTCAACGTCGACTTTTACGCGGCAGACGCCATTCCCAGCCTGTGGGTGGAGTTGCGTGACATCGTGGTCGGCTGGGTGGAAGAGGGCGTGAAGACCTTTCGCGTCGACAACCCCCACACGAAACCGCTGCCGTTCTGGCAATGGCTGATCAGCGATGTGCGCGCCAAATACCCTGAGGTGATCTTCCTCGCCGAAGCCTTCACCACCCCGGCAATGATGGCGCGACTGGGCAAGGTCGGTTACTCCCAGAGCTACACCTACTTTACCTGGCGCAACACCAAGGCTGAATTGAGCGAGTACCTGGGCGAGCTGAACGAGTCGCCGTGGCGTGACTGTTTCCGGCCCAACTTCTTCGTCAATACGCCGGACATCAACCCGGGCTTCCTGCATGAATCCGGGCGCGCCGGCTTTTTGATCCGCGCTGCGCTGGCCACCATGGGCTCGGGCCTGTGGGGCATGTACTCCGGCTTTGAACTGTGCGAGGCGGCCCCGGTGCCGGGCAAGGAAGAATACCTGGACTCGGAGAAGTACGAGATCCGCCCGCGAGACTTCACCGCGCCGGGCAACATCATTGCCGAGATCGCCCAGCTCAACCGCATCCGCCGGCAAAACCCGGCCTTGCAGACGCACCTGGGCTTGAAGCTCTACAACGCGTGGAACGACAACATCCTGTACTTCGGCAAGCGTAGCGAGGACGGCAGCAACTTCATTCTGGTGGCCGTCAGCCTCGACCCGTTCAATGCCCAGGAGGCGAACTTCGAGTTGCCGCTGTGGGAGCTAGGCTTGCCGGATGACGCCCAGACCCAGGGCGAGGACCTGATGACCGGCCACCGCTGGACCTGGTACGGCAAGACCCAGTGGATGCGGATCGAACCCTGGCACCAGCCGTTCGGCATCTGGCGCATTACCGTTTCCTGAATCGAACACCGATCTCCAAGACACCGGAGATCAAATGTAGGAGCTGGCTTGCCTGCGATAGCGGTCTTTCAGCTGGAAAAAGTGTGATTGATGCACCGCCATCGCAGGCAAGCCAGCTCCTACATTGATCGAGTTCCTTCAGGCAGATTTCTTAGAATTCCCAGGAGTTTCCAATGGCGAAGAAACCCAAGGCTGCCACCTTTATCAAAGACCCGCTCTGGTACAAGGACGCGGTGATTTATCAGGTTCACGTCAAATCCTATTTCGACTCCAACAACGACGGCATCGGTGACTTTCCCGGGCTGATCGCCAAACTCGACTACATCGCCGACCTCGGCGTGAACACCATCTGGCTGCTGCCGTTCTACCCCTCCCCACGCCGTGACGACGGCTACGACATCGCCGAATACCGCGGTGTGCACAGCGACTACGGGACCATGGCCGACGCCAAGCGCTTTATCGCCGAGGCGCATAACCGTGGCCTGCGGGTCATCACCGAGCTGGTGATCAACCATACGTCCGATCAGCACCCGTGGTTCCAGCGCGCGCGCAAGGCCAAGCCAGGCTCGGCGGCACGGGACTTCTACGTGTGGTCCGATGACGACCAGAAATACGACGGCACCCGCATCATTTTCCTCGACACCGAAAAGTCCAACTGGACCTGGGACCCGGTCGCCGGCCAGTACTTCTGGCACCGCTTCTATTCCCATCAGCCTGACCTCAACTTCGACAACCCGCAGGTAATGAAGGCCGTGCTGTCGGTGATGCGCTACTGGCTCGACATGGGCATCGACGGCCTGCGCCTGGACGCCATCCCGTACCTGATCGAACGCGACGGCACCAACAACGAAAACCTCCCCGAAACCCACGACGTGCTCAAGCAGATCCGCGCCGAGATCGATGCCAATTACCCGGACCGCATGCTGCTGGCCGAAGCCAACCAGTGGCCGGAAGACACCCAGCTGTACTTTGGTGACAAGAAGGGCGATGACGGCGACGAATGCCACATGGCCTTCCACTTCCCGCTGATGCCGCGCATGTACATGGCGCTGGCCCAGGAAGACCGTTTCCCGATCACCGACATTTTGCGCCAGACCCCGGAAATCCCGGCCAATTGCCAATGGGCAATCTTCCTGCGCAACCACGATGAACTGACCCTGGAAATGGTCACTGATAAGGAACGTGACTACCTCTGGAACTACTACGCCGCCGACCGCCGCGCGCGGATCAACCTGGGGATTCGCCGCCGCCTGGCGCCGTTGATGGAACGTGACCGCCGCCGCATCGAGCTGCTCAACAGCCTGCTGCTGTCGATGCCCGGCACGCCGACCCTGTACTACGGCGATGAAATCGGCATGGGCGACAACATCTACCTCGGTGACCGCGACGGCGTGCGCACCCCAATGCAATGGTCCATCGACCGCAACGGCGGCTTCTCCCGTGCCGACCCGGCCAGCCTGGTGCTGCCGCCGATCATGGACCCGCAATACGGCTACCAGTCGGTGAACGTTGAAACCCAGACCCAGGATCCGCACTCGCTGCTGAACTGGACCCGGCGCATGTTGGCCGTGCGTAAACAGTCGAAGGCTTTTGGTCGCGGCAGCCTGAAAATGCTCTCGCCCACCAACCGCCGCATCCTGGCTTATACGCGTGAATACGTGGGTGCCGACGGCAAGAATGAAATCATCCTGTGCGTGGCCAACGTGTCCCGCAGTGCCCAGGCGGCCGAGCTGGACCTTTCGGCATTTGCCGGCATGGTCCCGGTGGAGATGCTCGGCGGCAATGCGTTCCCGCCCATTGGCCAGCTGAATTTCCTGCTGACCCTGGCACCGTACGGCTTCTATTGGTTCGTGCTGGCGGCGGAAAACCAGATGCCGAGCTGGCACGTGGAACCGGCGCAAAGCATTCCGGACTTCACCACCCTGGTGCTGAAAAAACGCATGGAAGAACTCCTCGAAGCGCCATGCCGTACCACCCTGGAACAGAATGCCTTGCCGGCGTGGCTGCCCAAGCGCCGCTGGTTTGCCAGCAAGGACACGGCGATCGACGGCGTGCACATCGCCTACGGCGTGCGCTTTGGCGACCCGCAGCATCCGGTGTTGCTCAGCGAAATCGAAGTCACCAGCGCCGGGCAGGTCAGCCGCTATCAACTGCCGTTCGGCTTCCTCGGCGAAGACCAGTTCACCAGCGCGTTGCCGCAACAGCTGGCACTTGCCCGTGTGCGGCGGGTGCGCCAGGTCGGCCTGGTGACGGACGCCTTCAGCCTCGACACCTATATTCGTGCGGTGATCCAGGGCCTGCAGGCCAACACCGTGCTCAGCTCCACCGATGGCGAGATTCGCTTCGAGCCCACGGCGCAGTTGGCCAAACTGGAGTTGAACGACGAATCGGAAGTGCGCTACCTCGCGGCCGAGCAATCCAACAGTTCGGTGGTAGTGGGCGGCAGCCTGGTGCTCAAGCTGATCCGCAAAGTCAGTGCCGGGGTGCACCCGGAGCTGGAAATGGGCGCCTACCTGACCGAAGCCGGCTACGAACACATCTCGCCGCTGCTGGGCTCGGTGATTCGCCACGATGCCGAGGGCCAGGACAACCTGTTGATGATTGCCCAGGGGTACCTGAACAACCAGGGCGATGCCTGGAGCTGGACCCAGAACAACCTGGAACGGGCGATTCGCGACGAACTGGCCGAAGCCATCTCCGAGCAGGAGCAGCACTACAACGCGCTCGGCGAACTGGCGGACTTCGCCGGCTTGCTCGGCCAGCGCCTCGGTGAAATGCACCAGGTGCTGGCAGCACCGACCACCGACAAAGCCTTCAAACCCGAGGTGACCTCGGTCAAGGACAGCCAGGCCTGGAGCAAGCAGGTGGGCGCGCAAATCGACCGCGCCTTGCAGTTGCTCAAACAGCATCAAACCCGGTTGAACCCTGCCGACCAGGCGTTGGTCAGTGCTTTACTGGATCAGAAAAAGGCCATCGCCAGTTACGTCCAGGACCTGGCGAAAGCCACGGTGGGCGGGTTGCGCATTCGCGTGCATGGCGACCTGCACCTGGGCCAGGTACTGGTGGTGAAGGGCGATGCCTACCTGATCGACTTCGAGGGCGAACCGGCGCGGCCACTGCATGAGCGTCGCGGCAAACACAGCCCGTACAAGGATGTGAGCGGGGTGCTACGGTCGTTCGATTACGCGGCGGCCATGGCGGTGAATGTGCAGGGCGTGGACCAGTCACCCGAGGCCAATGCGTCACGGCAGCGGGTCGCGGATCGCTACTTGCAGGAGGCCAGGCAGGCATTTATCCAGGCTTATCACGGGGCTACGGCTACACTGGCCCATGACTGGCAGGATGCCAAGGGCCAGGACGCTGCGCTGGCGTTGTTCAGCCTGGAGAAGGCCGCGTACGAAGTGGCCTACGAAGCAGAGAATCGCCCGAGCTGGTTGCCGGTGCCGTTGCAAGGTTTGCACGGGCTGCTCAGTGGGCTGAAACCATTATCGAAAACTGCACGCGGTGGGGAGACGTCATGAGTTTTACAAGCAAAGAACCGCTGCAGCCAAAGTTGAGTGTGATGCCTGCTGCCAAGGACATCGAGGCGCTGGTGCGCGCAGAGCACCATGACCCGTTCTCGATACTCGGGCCCCATGATGACGAGCAGGGCGGCCAGTTCATTCGCGCCTTCCTGCCTGAGGCCTTGAGCGTCCAGGTGTTGGCCCGCGACAGTGGCGAGCACATCGGCAGCCTTGACGCGACTCACGTGCCGGGCCTGTTTGTCGGGCATTTCGGCAGCCGCCAGGCGTACCTGCTGAAGATCCAGTGGGCCGGTGGCGAACAGATCACTGAAGACCCTTACAGCTTCAGCCAGCTGCTGCTGGGGGAGATGGACCTGTACCTGTTCGCCGAAGGCAATCACCGCGACCTGAGCAGTTGCCTCGGTGCACAGGTGACCAGCGTCGACGGCGTCCAGGGCGTGCGCTTTGCGGTATGGGCGCCGAATGCGCGCCGGGTATCGGTAGTGGGCGACTTCAATATCTGGGACGGCCGCCGTCACCCGATGCGCCTGCGGCACCCGTCCGGGGTTTGGGAAATCTTTATCCCGCGCCTGCAACCCGGCGCTGCCTACAAGTATGAAATTCTCGGGGCCCACGGGATTCTGCCGCTCAAGGCCGACCCGATGGCCCTGGCCACGCAGATGCCACCGGACACCGCCTCCAAAGTCGCTTCGCCGCTGCAGGTCGACTGGCAGGATGAAGCCTGGATGCAGTCGCGCAGTGAACGGCAAAAGCCCAGCGCACCGCTGTCGATCTACGAGCTGCATGCCGGCTCGTGGCAGTGTGAGCTGGACGAAGTCGGCGAAGTGGCCCGCCAGTACAGTTGGCGCGAGCTGACCGAGCGCTTGATTCCGTATGTGCAGCAACTGGGCTTCACCCATATCGAGCTGATGCCGATCATGGAGCACCCGTTCGGCGGCTCCTGGGGCTACCAGGCCCTGTCACAATTTGCCCCGACGGCGCGCTTCGGCTCGCCGGACGACTTCGCGTTTTTCGTCAATGCCTGCCACCAGGCGGATATCGGCGTGATCCTCGATTGGGTGCCGGCGCATTTCCCTACCGATACCCACGGCCTGGCGCAATTCGACGGCACCGCGCTGTACGAATACGCCAACCCGCTGGAAGGCTTCCATCAGGATTGGGACACCCTGATCTACAACCTCGGCCGCACCGAAGTCCATGGCTTCATGCTGGCGTCGGCGTTGCACTGGCTCAAGCACTTCCATATCGACGGCCTGCGGGTGGATGCGGTGGCCTCGATGCTGTATCGCGACTATTCGCGCAAGGCCGGTGAGTGGGTGCCGAACCGCCATGGCGGGCGTGAAAACCTCGAAGCCATCGACTTCCTGCGTCACCTCAACGACGTCGTTGCCCTTGAGGCCCCCGGTGCGCTGGTGATCGCCGAGGAGTCCACCGCCTGGCCGGGCGTGAGTCAGCCCACCCAACAAGGCGGGCTGGGGTTCAACTACAAGTGGAACATGGGCTGGATGCACGATTCGCTGCATTACATCCAGCAAGACCCGGTGTACCGCGCTCATCACCACAACGAGCTGAGTTTCGGCCTGGTGTATGCCTGGTCCGAGCGCTTTATCCTGCCGATTTCCCACGATGAAGTGGTGCACGGCAAACACTCGCTGATCGACAAGATGCCCGGTGATCGCTGGCAGAAATTTGCCAACCTGCGGGCCTACCTCAGCTTCATGTGGATGCACCCGGGCAAGAAGCTGTTGTTCATGGGCTGCGAGTTTGGCCAATGGCGCGAGTGGAACCACGACCAGCAACTGGACTGGTACCTGCTGCAATACCCGGAACACCGGGGCGTGCAGAAACTGGTAGGCGACCTCAACCGCCTGTACCGCGAAGAACCGGCGCTGCACGACCAGGACGACGCGCCTCAGGGCTTCCAATGGCTGATTGGGGATGACGCCATCAACAGCGTCTACGCCTGGCTGCGCTGGAGCAAGGACGGCCGGCCGGTACTGGTGGTGGCCAACTTCACGCCGGTGCCGAGGGAGGCCTACCAGGTAGGCGTACCGTTCGCCGGGCGCTGGAGCGAAGTGATCAACAGCGACGCCGATACCTATGCCGGTTCCAACTTCGGCAACGGTGGCGGGGCGTTTACGGTGGAAGAGCCCAAGCATGGGCAGCCGTTGTCGCTGTCGTTGAATTTGCCGCCGTTGGGCGTGCTGATCCTGCGCCCGGAAGGCTGATTTCCACAGCAGGGACGCGGGCTTGTCCGCGTCCTTGTCACTCCCTACAAAAACACAATCTCATAGGGCTCGCGCATGCGCTCGAGCAGCACTTGGGCCAAGATTGGCGCCAGGCCGATTTCCGGGTCACCGGCCAATTGGCTGGCATAGGCGTGGGCGGCATGCAGCTTGCGAGCGACGCTCCAGGTATCGAGCCGTACTTTGCGTGCACGTTGCCAAGGGATCGCAGCTGTATCGCGCAAGGGCCAGTGCCACGCCCAGATCGGCAACTCGTGCAGGTGTATGCCTTTGAGCGCACAGGCTTTGGCGGCAGCGCGGCCTACGGCCTCATGGTCGTCGTTACCGTCGTTGCGCCAGGTGGTGAACACCACGTCGCCGGGTTGCAGATAGCGCGCGATGAACTGGCTCATCTGCTGCTCCCGCGCCGACAGGGCGTTGTCGGCAAACCCGCCGCGAATCCATTTCAGGCTGTGCAGGGGCACACCCAGGCGGCGCAGGGCCTCGACACTTTCCTGGGGCCGCACCACGCTCAGGCGTTTGGCCGGCCACACGCTGGAGCCCGGATGGCTGGCGCTGCCGTCGGTGATGGAGATCAGTTGCAGGGCATATTCACGGGTGCTGAGCAATTGCAGCAGGCCGCCACAGGCGATCACTTCATCGCCGGGATGCGGCGCGATGACCACCACGCGGGCGCCTTCGGGCACCAGGGTTGCGGGGTTGATGGCAGGGATTTGCGCGAGTTGCGGGGCGCTGTTCCAGATTTGCGCGGGGCCCCGGCGGCTGTCAATTAACGGTGCTGGTTTCATGGGTGTCACGTCCTTGTTCATCGGTGGTGCAGGCCGTACCCCGTTGACGGGACGACTCTTGTTGGTCCGCGAGCGTCATGCAGCTCATGCTCGCGGCGCGACGGCGTTCCAACCCTGGATTGCCGCGCAAGGAGTACTGATCATAGTTATGAATCGTCGCTTTTACACAGTCGGATGTCGCTATTTTTTCAAGACGCCTGCATCAGGCTCTTCAGGTAATCGCCAAAGCCGCCCTGTGCCCGGCAATCCAGGCGGGCGCTGGTGATCACCTGGGGCGAATGGCTCCAGGCGATGGACGCACCGCAGCGTTCCAGCTGGCGCACCAGCTCCACATCTTCGTGGCACGGCAGGGGATCAAAACCGCCGGACCGCACGTAGGCACTGGCACTCACGCCCAGATTGGCGCCGTGGATATGCCGATGCCCGTCTCGGGCCGCATAGGCCTGGTGATAGCGAATCTGCGCCGCCGGGTCGAAGCCTTCGCTCCAGGCATCGACCGTCACCGTGCCGCACACCGCATCCGCGCCCAACGCCAACTGCGCCACCAGCCAATCCGGGGCGACGCGGCTGTCGGCGTCGGTGCAGGAAATCCAGCGCGCGCCGTTGTTGAGCAAGTGCCGCGCACCCACGCCGCGCACGTGCCCCACGTTACGCGCCTGCACTTCCAGGCTCTGCACCCGGTATTGGCGGGTGATCTCGGCGCTGCGATCGCTGCAGCTGTCGAGCACCGCCAGAATCTGCACCTCTTCACCCAGCAACCCCGGATGGCTGGCCGCGATCATCGCGGCTTTCAGGCAGTCGGGCAGCAGTGTTTCTTCGTTATGCACGGGTATCAGGATGCCGATCATCGCAGTCCCTCCAAGGTTGCAACGGTGGTGCCGTCGTGGCTCCACAAGTCCAGTAGAAAATCGCTTTCGTGATGCTGCACCAGGTGCGACATGCCCAGGCGTTGGTCGAGGCGCGCGTGCACCTGGTCGGCCGTTTGCGGGCAGCCTTCGATGGGCGGTCGCCAATGGCAGGCGAGGAGTTGTCCGTCAGGCGTCAGTGACGCGAGCGCGCGATCAATCAGCCCATCGAAATCCTTCGGGTCGAGGTAGTAGCACAGCTCGCTGAGCACAATCAGTTCAAAGGTCTCAGTGGGCCATTGCTCCGGCAGGCGGCTCTGCTGCACCTGGGCATGGCTGAAACCCCGCAGCCGCGCCTGTGCCAGGCTGACGGCGGCCTGCGCCGTGTCACAGCACAGCAGGCGGTCACAGCGCGGGGCCAGCTCGAAGCTCAGTTCGCCGTTGGCGCAGCCGGGCTCGAAGATCGAGGCGTAGCGTGGTCGGGTCAGCAGCGCCAGGGTCAGCGCGCGCTTGCGCCGTTCGTACCAGCGTTGGCGGAAGGCCCAGGGGTCGTCGTTGCCGGCAAACAGCTCATCGAAGTAGGGTGTGGCGACGCTCATACAAACACCACTTCAAAGGGTTGCAGCAGGCGTTCCAGAACATATGGGGCGAGCACCGGCGGCAGGCCGATCTGCGGGTCGCCTTCCAGCTGGCTGGCGAACGCATGGATCGCATGGCGCTTGCGGGCCACGGCTTCAGGCGTGAGGAGGATTTTGCGCGCGCGGTGCCAGGGCACCTGGCTGTCTTCGGGGGTTGCCCAATGCCAGGTCCACACCGGCAGCTCCAGCAAGGTCGCGCCCACGGCCTGGGCCGCCCTGGCACTGGCGCGGCCTACGGCTTCGTGGTCGCAATGGCCGTCTTCGCGCCAGGTGGTGAAGACCACGTCGCCGGGCTTGAGGTAGCGTTCGATAAATTGGCTGAGGTCTTCTTCGCCCGCTGCGACCTGGCTGTCGCCGAAGCCCGCTCGCAGCCATTTCAGGCTGTGCAGCGGCAACCCCAGGCGATGCAGGGCCTGGGCCGACTCTTGCGGCCGGACCACGCTCAGGCGCTCCACCGGCCAGCGACGGGAGCCCGGATGGCTGGCGCTGCCGTCGGTGACAGAGATCAACAGCATCGGCCGGTCCAGCGCCGCCAAGCCTTGGAGCAGGCCGCCGCAGCCCAGCACTTCATCGTCAGGGTGGGGCGCGATGATCACGGCGCGGCTGCCATCGGGCACCAGGTCGGCGATATCGACGCAGCCCAGCTCGGCCAGGCGCGAGGAGCTTTGCCACAGGTGCAACGGTGTGCCCTGGCCAACGATAGGGTTGGTTTTCATAATTCCCATCTCCCTGGGCGCTCATTGGCGACCTGTTGACCGAGGGCGGCCAGGTCGCGTTCGGCGTGGCTTTGCCGCAGGTACACCGGCAAGTCGGCCATCAACCGGGCAAAGTGCGGGTCCTTGCAATACGGGCCGGCCCCCAGTGCGCGCCCGACGTGATGGATCACCTGGTCGACTGTTTCTTCGATACAGGCCCGTGCCTGCTGCGCCAGTAATTGGGCATTGGCCTTGGGGTGCCGGTCGATGTGGGTGGCGCTTTCCCGCAACACGCAGGCCGCGCTATGCAAGGCACTGTCCACACTGCCCAGGTGAGCGAGGGCGTGAGGCTCCGCACGCTTGGCGCACTGTTCGCGCAAGGCCTCAGACAGGCGCTGTGCCGCGCCATACCAGCACGCGGCGATACCGATGCCGCCTTGCCAGAAGCCTGGGCGAGCCAGGTAATCCCCAGGCTCGCCAATGGCCAGGCCGCTGGCCTCGCTGAACAGCACTTCAACACTGCCGGTGGCCGCCATGCCCACGGCCTGCCAGCCTTCGTCGGTGACGGTTACCCCGGGCTGATGCATTTCCACCGCAACCAACTGTTGGCGGTCTTCTTCATCCCACGCCGTGAGCAAGCCGTGGCTGACCACCGCAGCCCCCGAGCACCAGGCCTTGCGGCCCTGCAGCCACACGCGATGGCCGTCGCGACGGATTTTCACCCTGGCGGTGGGCGGCTCGGCTGCCCACATGCCCCAGGTGCTGCCAACCGGTGGCAAGGGGCTGCCGAGTTCGGCAATGATCGCCAGGGCGTCGGTGTGGCCTTCATACAGCTTGCACAAGCGCAGGTCATGGCCGGCCACTTGTGCCAGCCGGCTGAAGCGTTCCAGGGTTTGCCCGCTGCCCGGCAAGGGCAACTGATCCAGGCCTTCCTCCACCAGTGCCCTCAGTGCCGCACCGAGGGCCTGGGTGTCCGGGTATTCCCGGTAGCCGCGAAGAAATCCATGCAGGGCCATCTCACACCTCATCCTCATGCTGCAGTTCGAACAGCAACAGCGAACGCCCGGTGACTGCATATTCGTGGTCGAAATCGAAGCGTTCCTGGCCGCGCACCGACGGTTGGTTGGTGTCGAGCATGCAGGTCCAGAAGCCACCATCCGGCACCGGTGGCAGGCGGAAATTGACCATGTCGTGGTGGGCGTTGACCACCAGCAGCAGGGTGGCATCGGCCCCCGGGCGGCGAATCCCGGTTTCCTGGGCGCGGCCATCCATCAACATGCCCAGGCAGCGACCGTGGCTGTCTTGCCACTGCTCGATGGTCATTTCATCACCGCTCGGCGCCAGCCATGTCACGTCCTTGACGCCGATGTCTTCGTTGTAGTCGCCCACCAGGAAGCGTCCGCGACGCAGGATCGGGTACGCCAGGCGCAGCTTGATCAGGCGCTTGACGAACTTGAGCAGGGCCTTGCCGTCTTCATCCAGGTCCCAGTTGATCCAGCCGATCTCGCTGTCCTGGCAATAGGCGTTGTTGTTGCCGTGCTGGGTGCGGGCGAACTCGTCACCGGCCACCAGCATCGGCGTGCCCTGGGCCAGCAGCAGGGTGGCGAAGAAGTTGCGCATCTGGCGCAGGCGCAGTGCGTTGATTTCCGGGTCGTCGGTGGGGCCTTCAACACCGTGGTTCCACGACAGGTTGTTGTTGCTGCCGTCCTGGTTGTTCTCGTCGTTGGCTTCGTTGTGCTTGTCGTTGTAGGACACCAGGTCGTGCAGGGTGAACCCGTCGTGCGCGGTGATGAAGTTCACCGAGCTGTACGGGCGACGCCCGCGCTGGTTGAACATCTCGCCCGAGGCGGTCATGCGCCCGGCGAAGTCCGCCAATTGGCCGTCGTCGCCTTTCCAGAACGAGCGCACGGTGTCGCGGAAGCGGTCGTTCCATTCCACCCAGCCCGGCGGGAAGCCGCCGACCTGATAGCCGCCGGGGCCGCAGTCCCAGGGCTCGGCGATCATTTTCACCTGGCGCAGCACCGGGTCCTGGCGGCAGGCCACGAGGAAACTGTGGCGCTCGTCGAAACCGTCGCGGTAGCGGCCGAGAATGGTCGCCAGGTCGAAGCGGAAACCGTCCACGTGCATCTCGGTGGCCCAGTAGCGCAGCGAGTCAGTGACCATTTGCAGAACGCACGGGTGGCTCAGGTCGAGGGTGTTGCCGGTGCCGGAATCGTTGATGTAGAAACGCTTGTCATCGGGCATCAGGCGGTAGTACGAGGCGTTGTCGATGCCGCGCATGGACAGGGTCGGACCTTGCTCGTTGCCTTCGGCCGTGTGGTTGTAGACCACGTCCAGGATCACTTCCAGCTTGGCTTCATGCAGGTGCGCGACCATCTCCTTGAACTCGGCGATCTTGCCGCTGGCCAGGTAGCGCGGGTCCGGGGCGAAGAAGGCAATGCTGTTGTAGCCCCAATAGTTGGTCATGCCTTTTTGCAGCAGGTGCTGGTCGTTGACGAAGGCGTGTACCGGCAGCAGTTCCACCGAGGAGACGCCCAACTGGCGAATGTGCTTGAGTACATCGTCGACCATCAGCCCGGCGCAGGTGCCGCGCACTTCTTCAGGCACTGAAGGGTGGCGCATGGTGATGCCGCGCAGGTGGGTTTCGTAGATGATCGTGCGATCCCACGGCGTGCGCACTGGCTGGTCATTGCCCCAGGTGTGGGCCGGGTCGATGACTTTGCATTTAGGTACAAAGGGCGCGCTGTCGCGTTCGTCGAAACTCAGGTCGGCGTCGGGGTGGCCGATGGTGTAGCCAAACAGTGCTTCGGACCATTTGAGTTCGCCCACCAACTGTTTGGCGTAGGGGTCGATCAGCAATTTGTTGTGGTTGAAGCGATGACCGTTGGCGGGGTCATACGGACCGTACACGCGATAGCCGTAGATCAGCCCTGGATGGGCGTCGGGCAGGTAGCCGTGGAAGGTCTCGTCGGTGTATTCCGGCAGCTCGATGCGTTCGAGTTCGACTTCGCCGCTGTCGTCGAAAATGCACAGCTCGACTTTGGTGGCGTTGGCCGAGAACAACGCAAAGTTGACGCCCAGGCCATCCCAGGTCGCGCCGAGGGGGAAGGGCAAACCTTCACGAATCCGCGACGGCTCGTTTTCCGGCGTCGAGTTGGGCTTGTTGGGTTTGCTCATTGAGGTGCTCCTGCAAAGGGTTTTTCCGGGCCGAACGGGGCCGTGCCGGCGTGAAGCCAGATGAAAATCTTGAATTGGATGCGGTTTCCCCTGTGGTAGCTGGCTTGCCTGCGATGGCGGAGTATGTGGCGACATCGATGCTGAATGTGCCGCCGCCATCGCGGGCAAGCCCGCTCCCACAAGGGGCCTTTGTCAGCTGGCGGGCTTGCGCGGCGCCTTGGGTTTTTTGTCGGCAACAGGCTTGGCCGGCGCTGCTGCGGCCTTGGGTTTCGGCGCGGCTTTGGGCTTGGCGGCAGCCTTTGGCTTGGAAGGCGTCAGTGCTTCGGCTTCCGCCAGTTTGCGCGCCATCTCCCAGTGTCGCGCGTCCTCGCCGTGGGGTTTGCCTTCAGACTCCCAGATCTGATGCGCTAATTCGCGTATGCGTTTGTCTTCAGTACTCATCACAATGCTCCTCGCAGAAAATTTTCAGCTTTCTTGACCATCAGGATTGATAAAGACATTGACCGGGAAATCCCCCAGGGCAGCGCTGATCATGAGCTCCTTGTCTGGTGTGACTGCGCCTGTTCGGAAAAGTCCCTTCCAATTTCGGGTTGGAGCGGCGAACGGTAATCGGACCCGGGTATCGCCCCAAATCTGCGCGTTGATCAGGGGGTACACACCGTTTTCAAGCAGACGGTGCGGCCAGCGTGGCACCACCACCAGCAGCTGTTTGCCCTGGTATTCGCGGTAGAAGGCAACCACCCGTTCAGCGTGTTCGCCGACCACTTCCAGCGGCTCGTAGCTGCCCTGGCGAAACAGTTGCGCATGCGCCTTGCGCAACGTCAGGACCTGGCTGATCACCGCCTGTTTTATACGCCCGTCATGCCAGTTGAACAGCAACTCGCCGATGTCCGGCGGTGTGTGCAGCCCCTGTTGCCGTGCATGAAAATCCACCGGCCGGCGGTTATCCGGGTCTACCAGGGTGAAGTCCCAAAACTCATCGCCCTGATACAGATCCGGCACCCCCGGCACCGTGAGACGAAGCAAGGTTTGCGCCAGCCCGTTGAGCGCACCCGCCGGGGCGATGGCCTGAGCGGCTTCGCCGATGGCGTCGCGCAGGGCCTTGCCGGAGTCCTCCAGCAGCAACCGTGACAGGAACGCTTCGACACCTTGCTCATACAGCTCGTTGGGTGCGCTCCAACTGCTGTTCAACTTGGCTTCACGCAAGGCTTTCTGCTGCCACTGCCAGAGGCGCCGGTGATAGTCCGCCAGGCCCTCGGCATCGTCGCGGTGCAGGTCCAGGGGCCAACTGCCCAGCAGCACCTGGTAGAGGATCAGTTCGTCACCCGCCGAAGGCGTTTGCCCATCGCTGCGCAAGCGAGCGGCGAGGGTGCGCCATTGCTCGACCTGTTCGGCGTACCACTCGGCGCATTCGCTCAGTACCGCCAGGCGCGCACGGGTGTCTTCGCCGCGCTTGTGGTCATGGGTGGCGGTGGCCAGCAGGTTGTCGGGGAAGGTGCGCAGGCGCTGCTGGTTGACGGCGTGGAAGGCTTCCAGCGGTGCGCTGAATTGTTCCGTACTGAAGCCCACGTCATTGCGCGAGAGCAACACGCCCGAGCGATAGAACGCGGTGTCTTCAACCGCCTTGGCTGCTGCCGGCGAGGTCAGTTGCTGGAAGCGCACGCACGCGTGCTTGAGCATCTTGCGTTCGCGGCCCAGCGGGCGGTCGCGCCAGGGTTGGCCACCGAGCCATTTTTCCAGGTAGTCGAGCACCGGCCAGTCGCCTTCGCCCAAGGTGCTGCGGGCACCGGCCAGAGCTTGCAGGAAAAACACGTCATCCAGTTCACTGCGGCCCCGGGCGCTGATGTAGGTGCGATACACCGGGAAGTGCACGATCAGTTCCTGCAACGCCCGGCGAATCGCGCCCAGCGTCAGGTCGCGGCTCATCACATCGTCCCGGGCCACTTGCAGCAGGGCCTGGGCCACGCTTTCGAAGTCGCCGGCCAGGGAGCCGTTGAGGATTTGCTGGCGGGCCAGCCAGGCTTCTTCGATAAACGAAGACGGGCGTTCGGTGTGGCGGGTCCAAAGCTCGGCCAGGGGCTCGAAGCCTTTAGGGTCATGTTGCAGCAACGACAGCTGGTTCATGAATTCGTAGCCGGTGGTGCCGTCTACGCGCCAGTCTTCGCGCAGGGTTTCGCCTTCGCCGAGGATCTTCTCGACGAAGATCGGCAAGTGCCGCCCGCCCGCCAGGGAATCGACGCGGCGACGCAGTTTGCGGCAGTAACCGCGCGGGTCGGCAAGGCCGTCGATGTGGTCGATGCGCAGGCCGTCGATCAGGCCTTCGCCGATCAGTTGGAAGATCTTGCCGTGGGTGGCTTCGAACACCGCGCTGCGCTCGACCCGCAGGCCGCCCAGCTCGTTGACGTCGAAGAAGCGTCGCCAGTTGATATCGTCCGCCGCCGTGCGCCAGCTGGCCAGGCGGTAGCTTTGTTGTTCCAGCAGGTTGTGCAGGCGGGCAAAGCCTTCGGGCTGGCGGGCGTCGTAGAGGCCGAGGTTATCTTCGATGGCCTTGAGTGTTCCGGGATCCCGGGCGGCCTCGCTCAGTTCCTGTTTCAGCGCGGTGGCCAGGGGATAGGCGTCCGGCTGGTAGGCCAGGCCGCTGAACCGATCGGCCAGGGCCTTGATGGGCACCAGTTCGCCGTACTCCCGTGGGCAGATCGGAAAGCGATGTTCGTAATGCTCGACGTAGAACGCGCCTTGCTGCGGATCAAAACGCAGGGGCAGGGCACCGGATTGCAGGGCTTCGCCGTAGTCGCTGCCGAGGAATGGCATCAGCAACTGGCCCTTGAGCAATGGGTCTGGCGAGTGCCACTGAATGTCGAAGAACTCGCTGTAGGGACTCAGGCGGCCCCACTCCAGCAGGTCCAGCCACCAGGGGTTATCTGCACCGCCGACGGCCATGTGGTTGGACACGATATCGAGGATCAGCCCCATCTCATGTTCGCGCAGGGCCGCTACCAATCGGCGCAGTGCGGGTTCGCCACCGAGTTCGGGATTGACGGTGGTGGGATCGACCACGTCATAGCCGTGCATCGAGCCGGCGCGCGCGCTCAGCAGCGGCGAGGCGTAGAGGTGGCTGATGCCCAGTTCGGCGAAGTACGGCACCAGCGGCACGGCGTCGTCGAGGGTGAAGCCTTTATGAAATTGCAGGCGTTGGGTGGCCCGCAGGGTCAACGGCTTCATCGGTCACGCTCGTGGGCCTGGATGCGCGCTACGGCCAGCAGCTCAAGGCGGCGGGCGGCATTTTCATCGTCGAGCAGAGTGGCTGCATCGCCCGGCAGGCGGCGGCGCCAGTTCGGGTGGGTGTCGGTGGTGCCGGGCAGATTGGATTGTTCCTCAACGCCCAGGGCATCTTCCAGTGGCAGCAATACCAACGGCGCACGGGTATGGCCCAGGTAGCGCACGCTGGCGTCGATGACGTGGTCGGTTTCGTTGCGTATTTCATCGGTGAAGTTCTGCGGGTCCTGGCTCAAGGCCTGGCGCAGTGCCTGGCGTTCCCGCAGGCGGTGTTCGCTCCATTGCTCCACGGTTGGGGCATCGATCAGGCCCAACTGGATATTCCAGTCGATATCGCGACTGTGCCACCAGCCGTTGAGGGTCGGCAGGTCATGGGTGCTGGTGGTGGCCAGCGCGTTGTCCGGCCAATCCAGGATCGGTTTGAACTGGCCGCTGTGGTCTTGCTCGAACAGCAGCACACGCATGCCGAGGATCGAGCGGGCGATGAGCTTTTCCCGCAGGCCGTCGGGCACGGTGCCGAGGTCTTCGCCGAGGACGATCGCCTGGTGGCGGCTCGATTCCAGGGCCAATAGCCGCAGCAGGTCATCCACCGGGTAATACAGGTAGGCACCGTCCCGTGGCGAGGCGTCCATCGGGATCACCCACAGGCGTTGCAGGCCCATCACGTGGTCGATGCGCAAGCCACCGGCATGGGCGAAGTTGGCCCGCAGCATTTCAATGAAGGCGCGAAAGCCGTTGCGCTTGAGGCCTTCGGGGGAAAATGCGGAGATGCCCCAGCCCTGGCCGGAGCGGTTGAGAATGTCGGGCGGCGCACCCACGGTGAGGTCCGCCAGCAGTTCGTCCTGACGGCTCCAGGCCTGGCTGCCGCCGCCATCGGCGCCGACGGCCAGGTCGGCGATCAGGCCCACGCCCATGCCACTGCCCCGGGCGGCTTGTTGCGCGCGTTCCAGGCAGCGGGCGATCAGCCATTGATTGAAGGCGTAGAAGCCGATTTCATCCCGATTGTCTTCGGCGAACTGCGCCAGTGCCGGGCTTTGAGGGCTGTGCCAGTCCTCGGGCCAGTGGCGCCAGTCGAGGCTCTCTCCGTCCGCTGCACGCTGGGCCTGAATGGCTTCGAAGCGGCAGTGGTTTTCCAGGGCTTCGCCGCCGGCCTGGCGGAAGCTCAGGAAGTCGGCGTGCTGCGGGTGGTCGCCCCGGCGGAAGTCTTCATACAGGGTACGCAGCAGGCGCTGCTTGGCTTTGGCGGCGGCCGGCCAGTCGATCAGGCTTTGCTGCTCGAGGTCTTGCAGCTCATCGGCCAGGCCGCTGGCTTCGATGGCGATTTGCACCGCACGCTCGCCGAGTATGCAGCCGGGGGAGGCGTACAAACTGTTGAGGAACAGGCGGCTGGACGGGGAATACGGGCTGAAGCGCTCGGTGTCGGCGCTGAACATCGCGTGCATCGGGCTGATGGCCAGGGCATCGGCGCCGCGCTCGGCGGCGGCCCGGGCCAGTTGCTCCAGGGCCTGGGTGTCGCCAAAGCCGCCGTCGCCGCTGCGGCGCAGGGAATACAGTTGCGCACTCAGGCCCCAGGCACGGGCGGTTTGGGTGTCGACCGCTTCCGCGACGGTGTAGCAGTGGGTCGGGGCGACGGCCAGGGTGAAATGCTGGTCGGCGATATGCACCTGGTGGTAGCCCTCTGCAATCGTTGCGGGCAACACGGCGTCATCGTCCAGGCTCAGGTTCAGCACGCTTTCGTCTTCGAGGTGAATCCGGCACGGCGTGCCCGGGGCGAAGTAGCGCGCCAGGTCCAGGCCGGCGCCGCTGTCGACGGTCATCAGCGGCGGCAGGTGCTTGTCTTGTTGCACGCGCTCCAGGTCCAGCAGGCTGGCTTCGATCTCGGCATCGTTGTCGGCCGGGTGGCCGAGGCCTTTCAGTACGGCGCGCAGGGCGTCGGCTTTCACATGTTGCGGGCGGCCGTTTGCGTCGATCCAATCGACGGCCAGGCCCGCTCGGCTGGCGAGTATTTCCAATTGCGCGTCGCTCAAGGGTGCTCTCCAACAGGGGAATGGGTAAGGCTGACGCGGGCGCTGAAGGGAGCCAGTTGTCGGGCTCCACTTTCCTGCGTCACAAATAGGAGGTGCGAGGCTGCCGGGTAGTTCAGAGATTCGGCGCTCAGGTTGAGGTCGATCTGCAACAGGCTGCCATTGCCCAGGCGCCAGCGTGCGGTGACGGCGTGGTCGGCCAGCACTTGGGCGCCCAAGGCCACGCTGCCTGGCAGGTGCGGCACGATGTACTGGTGGCGCAGGCTCAGCAGGTGGCGGTAGAGCTGCGAGTCGCCGCAGTCGGCGAGGGCGGGTGCCGAGCGGCGGAAGGTTTGCAGGGAGTTGGGGTCGGGAATCCGCTCGCGGCGCTCGGGGTCGCTGAACGCGGCAAAGTCGGCAAACTCGTTGCGCCGGCCTTCACGCACTGCCTCGGCCAGTTCGCCGTGGTGGTCGGTGAAGAACAGGAACGGTTCTTCGGCGCTGACTTCATCGCCCATGAACATCAAGGGGATCATCGGCGACATCAGCAGCAAGGTCGTCGCGGCGCTCAGGGCCTGGGGCGAACACAGCTGATGCAGACGCTCGCCCAAGGCACGGTTGCCGATCTGGTCGTGGTTCTGCAGGAACAGCACAAAGGCACTGGGCGGCAGGTGGCCGCTGGGCTCGCCGCGCGTGTGGCCGTGGCGGGTGGTGTGGCCCTGGTAGATAAAACCTTCGCTCAGGCAGCGGGCGAGCTTGCCGGTGGGGTCCTGGGCGAAGTCGGTGTAGTAGGCGTCGGTTTCGCCGGTAAGCAGCACGTGCAGGGCGTTGTGCCCGTCGTCATTCCACTGGGCGTCGAAACCGGCCTCCAGCAGGCTGGCCTGGTTGAATTCGTTTTCCAGCATCAGCCACACATGGCGCCCGGCATCGACTTGCTGGCGGACCTTTTGCGCCAGTTCCTCAAGAAACTCGGGGTCGTTGATGGCGTGCACGGCGTCCAGGCGCAAGCCGTCGAAGCGGTATTCCAGCAGCCACATCAGTGCGTTGTCGATGAAGAAGTCCCGGACCTCCCTGCGATCAAAGTCGATGCCGGCGCCCCAGGGCGTGTGCACGTCTTCGCGGAAGAAGCCTTTGGCGTAGGTGCCGAGGTAATTGCCGTCGGGGCCGAAGTGGTTGTAGACCACATCCAGGATCACCGCGAGGCCATGATGATGGGCGCTGTCGATCAGCTGTTTCAGCTGTTCGGGCGAACCGTAGGAAGATTGGGGGGCGTAGGGCAGGACACCGTCGTAGCCCCAGTTGCGTTCGCCGGGGAACTGCGCGATGGGCATCAGCTCAATGGCGGTGACGCCCAGCTCCGCGAGGCGCGGCAGTTGTTTCTCGACTTCGGCGTAGCCCCCCAGCACGCCCACGTGCAACTCGTAGATCACGGCTTCGTGCCAGGGCCGGCCTTGCCAGTGGCTGTGGCGCCACTGATAGGCCAGCGGGTCGACCACTACGCTGAAGCCGTGAACGTCCGTGGCCTGGGCCCGGGAAGCCGGGTCGGGAACGTCCTGTTCGCCGTCGATGTTGTAGCGGTAGCGCGTGCCCGGTGGGCATTGCAGCTGCACCACAAACCAGCCATCGGCCTGGGGCAGCATTGCCACCGATTTACCTTCTTCAAATTCAACGCTGACATAAAACGCGTCTGGCGCCCACAAGGCGAAACGGGTGTGTTCCGCATCCAGCATGATCGCGCCGTGGGGCCAGGTTTCCAGAGTCCTTGACGGCATCTATGAAGACCTCTTTTTTACTGTTTCCCCGATCTTCCCAGCGCTTTCGCCACCAGTTTTTCATAAAGTTCGGCGTAGGGTTCCACTGCCTGGCTCCAGTTGAACGGAGCGGCCATGGCTCGGCAACGCATCGCATTGAGCAAGCCTGGGAAGGCGAACACCTTGAACGCGCGGCTCAGGGCCGCTTCATAGCTTTCGACAGTGGATTCGTTGAACAGGAAGCCGGTGACGCCATCCTCAATGGTGTCGGCCAGGCCACCGGTGTTGCGCGCCACCGGCAACGAGCCGAAGCGCTGGGCGTACATCTGGCTCAGGCCGCAGGGTTCATAACGGGACGGCATCAGCAGGAAGTCGCTGCCGGCAAACATACGGCGGGCGTCGGTCTCGTTGAAGCCGATGCGCACGCCGATCTGGCCGGGAAAGCGCAGGGCCAGGGCGCGCATGGCTTGTTCTTCTTCAGGCTCGCCGCGACCGATGATCGCGATCTGGCCGCCGTTTTCGACGATAAAGCTTGCGACCGCTTCGGTCAGGTCCAGGCCTTTCTGGTAGACCAGGCGCGACACCACGGCGAACAGCGGGCCGGTGGAGTCATGCAGGCCGAACAGGTTGCGCACATGGGCGGCGTTCAGCGCCTTGCCTTCCCAGTCACCGATATTGAAGGGGTGAGTCAGGTGCGAGTCGGTGGACGCTTCCCAGCTTTCATCGATGCCGTTGGGAATGCCGCTGAGCAGGCCTTGCTGGGTCTTGCTGGCGAGGAAACCGTCCAGGCCACAGCCGAATTCGGGGGTGGTGATTTCCTGGGCGTAGGTCGCGCTGACCGTGGTGATATGGCTGGAGTACGCCATGCCGGCCTTCAGGAATGACAGCTTGCCGTAGAACTCCATGCCTTCCTGTTGCAAGGCGTGTTCGGGAATCCCCAGTTCCGGGCACGAGGCCAGGCTGACCACACCCTGGTAGGCCAGGTTATGAATGGTGAACAGCGTCGGGGTGCGTGACCCACGCCAGTGCATGTAGGCGGGTGCCAGGCCGGCGGGCCAGTCATGGGCGTGCACCAGGTCCGGGCACCAGTGGATCTGCGCCAGGTTGGCGGCAATATCGGCGGCGGCCAGGCCCAGGCGGGCGAAGCGGATATGGTTGTCGGGCCAGTCACGGCCGTTGTTGGCGCCGTAGGGCGTGCCTTCACGCTCATACAGTTCGGGGCAGATCAGCACGTAGATGACCAGGCCATCCTTGAGGTCCATGCGCCCGATCTTGCACGGTGGCAATGCGGCGTGGCCGCCCAGCTCACCGATGATATGAATGGGGTTGTCGCTGTCCAGCACCTGCGGGTAGCCGGGGATCAGCACGCGCACATCGTGCAGGTGCGCCATGGCGCGGGGCAGGGCAGCGGACACGTCGCCCAGGCCGCCGGTTTTCACCAGGTCAGCCAGTTCGGAGGTGACAAACAGCACTTTCTTGCGATTGGGATTCTGACTCTGTACCGGCCGCAGCGCGTTCGGCAGGTCGGCCAGTGAGGTCGGCCCGCCAACCGGCTGACTAAAACGCTCTCCCTGAGTATCTACAGCGGCACTGATCATAGTTCTCTCCCATGTGTTGGTCGGCTGATGGCATATGGCAATCAGCGAAGGTTGACCGCATCCTGCGGCCAGGCGCACAAGCGCTACACAGACTGGCAAGCCTTATGCCAGTTGTGCTGGAGTTTTAAATAGAGTGGATGGACGGGCATTCGGCGTGAACCGTCAGCGCTCGCCTTACCTTAAACCTGACCTACGGCAGAGTTCGAAAGTTTCGATTTTTTGCGGGGTTTTTGTTTTGGAACGGACCCATCGGTCATGAGTCTAGGACAGATCCCAGAGCCCGTGGGGTCTGTGGGGGAATTTTGTAGGACAAATTTTTTTCATCCGCACCGTAGCACCCGTAGCGCGCCGGTACCGCTTGCGTAGTAGCAGCTGTCGAGCGCCAGCGAGGCTGCGTCGGGCGCACTGCCGATTCTGAACCGGGTCGCGCCCTACGCAGCCTCGCTGGCGCTCGACAGCTGCTACGGGAGGTGGGAGGAGTGCACCGCTATAGTGCGCGGACAGGCACGCCTTTGGCCCACGCCTGAATGTCTTCGATCATCTGCTCGTAGAACTGGCGGTAATTCTGCTCGCTGACATAACCGACGTGTGGCGTGGCCAATACATTCGGCAATTGGCGGAACGGGTGCCCGGCAGGCAACGGCTCCTGGGCGTAGACATCCAGTGCTGCGCCTGCCAGCCGGCCATTGGCCAGTGCGTCAATCAAGGCCGCCTCATCGACAATCGGCCCGCGCGCCGTATTCACCAGGTGCGCCGCAGGCTTCATCCATCCCAGCGCCTCGGCGTCCACCAGCCCGCGGCTGCGGTCGCTGAGCACCAGGTGAATCGACAACACATCCGCCTGTTCAAACAGCTCACGCTTGCTGACCCAGGTCACGCCGGTCTCGGCGGCGCGTTCCGGGGTGAGGTTTTCGCTCCAGGCAATCACGCGCATGCCGAATGCCTGGCCATACTTGGCGATCTTCTGGCCAATGCTGCCCAGGCCGAGAATGCCCAGGGTCTTGCCGTACAGATCGCCGCCCAGGCCCACCTGCCAGCCGTCGGCGCGCAGGGAATTGGCTTCGGCCAGCAGGTTGCGGGTGGAGGCCATGATCAGTGCCCAGGTCAGTTCCGGGGCGGCGTGTTTGTAGCTGTCGGTGCCGCACACCTGGATGCCCAGGGCCTTGGCGGCGGGAATGTCGATGGCCGCGTTGCGCATGCCGCCGGTCACCAGCAGCTTGAGCTTGGGCAAGCCTTGCAGCAGGGCCTGGTCAAACGTGGTGCGCTCGCGCATCACGCAGATCACTTCGAAACCCTGCAAGCGCTCGATCAGCGTGGCGGTATCCGCCGGGTACTCGTGGAGGAAATGCACCTGGCCGACCGACGCCAGGACTGACCAGTCCACCACGCCGCTGGCCACATTCTGCCAATCATCAATCACTGCGATCTGTACCGACATTCACGCGTGCCTCGAAAAAGGTTGGATTAGAGGGCATTCAGCCCTTGCAACAGCGCCTTGTGAAACTGTGCCGGTTCTTCCATTTGCGGCGCATGGCCCAGGCCCGGGAATTCCACCAGGGTGGCGTGGGGGATCAACTTGGCCACCTGCTTGCCCAATACCGCGTAGTTGCCGATCTTCGCCTTGACCGCCGGTGGGGCGATGTCTTTGCCAATGGCGGTGTTGTCGGCGGTGCCGATCAGCAGCAGGGTGGGCATCTGCAGGTCCTTGAACTCGTAGTACACCGGCTGGGTGAAGATCATGTCGTAAATCAGCGCCGAGTTCCATGCCACCACGGTGTGGCCGGGGCCCTTGTTCATCCCGGCGAGCATCTGCACCCAGCGCTCGTATTCTGGCTTCCAGTGGCCGGCGTAGTAGGTGTCGCGTTCGTAGTTGCGGATGCCGTCGGCGGTGAGCTTCAGCTCGCGCTCGTACCATTGGTCAACGCTGCGATAGGGCGCGCCAATGGCTTTCCAGTCTTCCAGGCCGATAGGGTTTACCAGTGCAAGTTGTTCGGTTTGTTCCGGATATAGCAGGGCGTAGCGCGTGGCGAGCATGCCGCCGGTGGAATGGCCAAGAAGCGTGGCCTTTTGAATGCCGAGTTTTTCCAGCAACTGGTGAGTGTTGATCGCCAGTTGCTGGAAGCTGTACTGGTAATTGTCCGGTTTGCTGGAGGTGCAGAAACCGATCTGGTCGGGAGCGATCACCCGGTAGCCGGCGTCACTCAAGGCCTTGATCGACTCATCCCAGGTGGCGCCGCAGAAGTTCTTGCCGTGCATCAGCACGATGCTGCGGCCATTGGCCTTGCCCTTGGCGGGAACGTCCATGTAGCCCATTTGCAGGGATTTGCCCTGGGACTGGAAGGTGAAGTGTTCCACTGGATAAGGGTATTGGAAGCCTTGCAGTTCGGGGCCGTAGGTTGGGCCTTCAGTGGCGGCGAAGGCGGGCAGGACGCTGCCGAGCAGCAGGCTGGCGACACACAATGAGTGGATTTTGGACATTGGTATTGGCTCCGGGAACAGTGCCCGGATGCTGTGGCGGGGGGATTAAGCGAGGATTAAGGTAGCGAGTGGGCTTCTGGGAACGCAGAAAAACGGGGCAAATCTGTTTAAGTAGATTTGTCCCGTTTATCCGTCCGTTATGTTTTTCGGTTACCTAAGCTGGCCATTTCCAGTTGAGTTGTCTTGAACTGGTGGAGACTAGATTTGCATCGCCGTCAGCAATCCGGACCCGCACAAATCCTTTGTTTAATGGGTAACCTTGATACAGGCCCGTACTCCATGTTCCATCGGCTGCAACTCTCGTAGGAAAATAGAGTATTTCGACAGGAGGTGTGTCTGTCGTAACACCCAGTATGTGTCCGGGAGTGCCTGTGCCGGAAACATTGATTGTCCGTCCGTTCCAGGTGCCGCCGTCGGGTATGGTTTCTCCAGTACCACTGCCAAAGTCGTAGCCACCTCCGACTCTGGTGATTTGTGGAGCAATTACCGCCAGGACGGTCAGTACCCAGGGATCAGACGTCAGGCCACCACCGACGGTAACGGCCGTAAAGCTCTGAGTGCCTACGGTCAGGTCGGTCACCGTCAGTGTCCAGACTCCAGAGTTATTGGCTGTTGCAAAGCCTTTAGATGTAGCGCCGTAGAACACCTCGACCTCCTGCAGCGGTTCCGCGCGCCCGGTGAGTGTTGCTCTGGGTTCGTAGCTTGAGCCCCCGTTCGGGACTGAGCTGCTTACTACGGTAGCCAGCCTTGTGATTTCGGGCCGTACACCGGCCTTAATCACGTATGTTGCCATTTCGAACTGCTGCGCCGTTGCCTTATTGTTCGTCCCATCCAGCGACACATAAGCTGTGATTTCCAGGGTGCTGGTGTCCCTCAGCGTCATCAGGTAGCTGGCTGGGATCGGCTCCAGTATAAGTTTGGCATTGAACTCGGCAGCGGTTACCGTGCGCCCATTGCGTAGCGCCAAGTCTTCGGTCCCGTGCAAGTCAATCCAGAGTGGTTGTCCTGGTTGCATAAAGGGCCAGCCGTCAATCTGTACGTTATTGATCTTGCCGGCATCAATCACACCACCCGTTGCTTCAGCTACGGTTACCAGGTCCCATTCCTGTGCTGCCAGGGCTTCCACCTCCAGGCTCAGGGTCTTGGACTGAGTGCTCGCCCCGCCCCGAATGACGTCGTAATACAC